>CAJTMQ010000013.1:10482-29081 GCA_910577215.1 uncultured Eubacterium sp.
TGTAAAAATTGCTATGTTTTTTATCTGGACGGAATAAGAAATAAGGATTCAAATATTGTTACCAAATCGAAAACCAATTTTAATCTGCCCCTGAAAAAGAACAGAGCGGGTGAATATAAAATAGCTGCAGGCAGTGAAATTGCAACCTGTTTTACATCTGATTTTTTCATTGAAGAGGCTGATATTTGGCGCAGTGATGCTTGGGAAATCATAAAGCAAAGAAAAGATGTTGATTTTCTTATATGCACTAAAAGAATTGAAAGATTTAATACGTGCATACCTGAAGACTGGAATGACGGATACAATAACGTTATCATTGCCGTTACCTGTGAAAATCAGCAGAAGGCTGAAGAAAGACTGCCTGTTCTTCTTGAAATAAGAGCAAAACGCAAATATATTTTCACGGCTCCGATTCTGGAAAACATTGATTTAAGCGAGTTTTTAAGCAGCGGAAAAATTGATTTGGTTTCAGTAGGCGGTGAGTCTTATGAAAATGCACGTGAATGCAATTTTGATTGGGTTAAGAATATCAAAGCTGCCTGTGATGCATATAATGTCCGTTTTGATTTTCACCAGACAGGCTCTAATTTTGTTATGAACGGCAGACGTTATAAAATCAAGCATCGTGATGAATATGCACAGGCGAAAAAAGGTATGAAATACTTAAATAAGTAAAAATCAAGAAGGTGAGCATTAAGCTCACCTTCTTAAATTTTGTGTTTATTTTTTAATTTTATTAAGCTCACTGTTAACCCACAGTTTTGCTTTTGAGGGAACGCGGCTGCCAGCCATATCGAATACCTTTTCAACGGTAAAGCCCTTAGCCATATTCATCATACCCTTGCTGATATTCATATTCATTTCACTTGTGATTTTTTCAATCATGCTGTTAATGAACTTTTCACCCTCAGGATTTTTCATAATATCGCCGATTTTATCCTTTATTGAGAAGTATCCTTCAGGGAACTGAAGCTCGTTATTATCGGTATCAAGTGTTTCAAACCAGTTTGAGCCACTGTTGCCGGAGTCGCTGCTTTTAAGAGCATAGCTTTCATCAGGATCTGCAACCCTGTTAATAACCATTTCATCTGTAAGACTGCCGCTTACGGCTTTGATTGTGTTTTCACCGTCAATTAAGGATACATTTTTAAACAATGCGATTTTATCACAGTTTTCTGTTGCAATTTCAACATTATTAACAAACAGGGTTATGCTGTTGCAATTTGAATAAACCTTAATGTCTGTTTTCTCAGTTGGTCGGTTAACATATCTTCTGCCGCAGAGATGAACAAATTTAACATCGCTCCAATATGCTTTATAAATGAAGAAAGAATCTTTTTTTATCTTTCTGTCAAATGTAACAAGCCCCTTGTTATTTCTTCCTTTAACTCCGCCTTCATCACGCATATCGGATGCAAAATCAAACATATTCCATACATGGGTGGACCATAAATACGGGCGTGTTGCAAAGGTTTCAAGCATTTTTTCGTGATAATATGCCTGATATTCCTCTGAATAATCCTGCATCTGGGGATTGTCATTGTGATATTTCAGTATACCCTCACAGCCATATTCCGAAACACCAAGACAGATTTCCGGATTCAGCTTATGAAATTCATCGAGCCATGGACCGTTATCACTTACATCTCCCATATACCAGCCGAAATAGTGGTTGTAGGATAAAATGTCAGTAATTTTATTTAGCGGACTGTCCATTTCCACCATTGTAAGCTGAGCCATTGTGGTAGGTCTTGTTTTATCAAGGCTATGGCATAAATCATTAAGTGCATTCAGGTTTTCAACCAGCTCCGGATCTTCACCGCCTATAGTGATTTCATTTGAAATACCCCAACAGATAACAGACGGATGATTGTAGTTCTGAACAACAAGCTCTTTCATCTGTAAAAGTGTATTTTCTCTTGCCTCCGGTGTTTTAAGAAATGCCGAAATAAACGGAATTTCTGCCCAAACAATCATACCGTATTCATCGCATAAATCATAAAAGTACTGGCTGTGCTGATAATGAGCCAGGCGGATTGTATTTGCACCTACCTCAGCAATCAGCTCCATGTCCTCTTTGTGCTCTTTTTCGGTTATAGCCCAACCCATATTTTCTCGGTCCTGATGTCTTGAAACACCATGAAGCGGATATGGCTCTCCGTTCAGGAAAAAGCCTTTTTCAGCATCGATATGAAAGCTTCTGATACCGAATTTAGTACTAACGCTGTCTATGACTATATTGTTTTTTACAATCTGGGCATCAAGTGTGTAAAGATACGGGTCTTTTCTTCCGTTCCATAAATGCGGCTCGTCAATGTGAATAACAGGATTTTCCTTGTCTGCAACAAGATTTCCTATTCTGTATTGCACTCTGTAACCTTCTGCATTTTTCTCGAAAGACTGTATTTCAACATCTGCACTTCCGTCCGTATTAACGGTCGGAGTAACCATAACCCCGCAGCCGCCGGCATATTCAAGGTCAAAATGCGTGTCGGTTACTTCTAAAAGGTTAACCCCTCTGTAAAGACCTCCGAAAAATGTAAAATCAGCCGTTTGAGGGTAAATTTTATTGGATTCTCCGTTGTCAACACAGATTGCAATTTTAGTTGCTTTTTTTGGATTAATAAACGGAGTTATGTTTACACGGAAGGTTGAAAAGCCTCCCTTATGTGTGCAAACGTGATTTTCGTTAATATAAACCTCTGCCGAAAGCGAGGCTGCAGGAATTTCAAGGAAAATCTGTTTGCCGGATTCGGGGGATATTTCAATTTCTTTAAAATACCAGCAGGCACCGCGATGGTAGTCAAAGCCGCCGTCCTGCCCATCCAGTGCATTCCATGTGTGGGGGAGATTAACGGTTTCCCATTTCTTTTTAGCTTTTTTGGGCACCTTGTGGTGCTTTGTATCACCCTTAAGAAATGCCCAGTCTGAATTTATAGCCTTAATTTCACGCATCTTCATTTACTCCTGTTTCTTTTTCATTAATATTATAGAAAAGCATGGATATGAAGCAGATAATTGTTCCCATAAAAGGCAGCAAGCCTGTTACAAGATATATTTTATCCGCAACACCCTCGGGCTGATATGCACCGAATTCTGCTTTATATCCGGTCCATCCGATTGCAAGTGAAACTGCCGAACTGCCGATACCCTGTGCAAGTTTTCTGAAAAGACTGTAGGTGGCATAAATTGAGCCTTCCTCACGTCTGCCCGTTCTTTTTTCCTGATAGTCAATACTGTCTGCAACCATTGCCCAGATAAGCACCATATACAGACCTGTTGAAAGAACAGCTACACCTACAAAAACAAGCCAAACATAAGGATTGCTGAATTTCACAAATGTGATAATGCCTGTTGAAATTATACCTGCAATAAAAGGATAAGTGCAAAGCGCTTTCTTTGAAAATCTTTTTACAAGAGGTTTTACCAGCACAATTGCAACTACCATAGGTACACCTGCTATTACAGTTGCAACAGGAATCAGTTTTGAATTCTCAAAATAACACATAAAAATGTATTGCATAGAGGTTGTAACCGTCATAATAAGAGCCAGATATGAAACCGTTGAAACAGTAAGTGCCATAATCGGTCTGTTTGTAAAGAAGCTGCCGAGCGTTCTGAAATAATTGAATTTCTGCGTTTTATTAACTGCAGGTTCAACTCTTTCGGTTGTGATTGTGCACATAATCTGAAAAGCAATAACGCCTATTATTCCCATTACCGTTACAAATACAATAAACAAATTTCCTCTTGGCTGATTATTGTCATCATAAATAAGCAGCGGCAATAAAATCATTACAGGAAGCTGAGCAAGCAGTGCTCCGATTGAACGTGCATTTGAAAGCTCGGCTCTTTGCAGATCATTTTTTGTAATAACAGATTGCATGGAGCCATACGGAACATTAACACTTGTGTAGGCAACGCTCCATATAAGATAAGTTACAAGGCACACAGCTATTTTAACTGTATACGGAGCATTCGGAATGTAAATAAACATAACTACGCTTGAAATCAGAAGCGGTATGCAGCCCCATTTAATCCAAGGCTTGAACTTACTTTTGCCCTTTGGTTTAGATGCATCGCATAATGCACCTATAATCGGGTCATTGATTGCATCCCATATTTTTGCAATAAGTATTATTGCTGCATAATGTTTGGGATCAATTCCAAGGCAGGTAACAAAAAATACCATCATATATGAGTTTATGAAAACAAAACTCATATTGCAGCCGAAATCACCAAGACCGTAGCCGATTTTATCCTTCCAGCCGAAAGGTTTTGCATTGCTCATATTTTATACCCCTTTAAAAAATATTTGATAGATTAATTCTTGAACTGTCATAAATCTGTTTAAGTTCGCTTTTTGATTCAATCAGGGTTTCATCTATACTTTCGCTTTCCTCTTCTGCAAGAGCACTCAGTGTTCCGAAAGAAATATCTGCACTTTGAACAATTGAATGATCCGTAACAAGGGTTACCTTTCTGAAGTAGTTATCCCACTTGTCTATTATTTCATTGCAGTATTTAATTTTTTCATCTGAATTATCCGTGGCAAGTGCTTTATCTATAACCTCATTAATTTCATTATAGGTACATTTTACCACATATTGCTCATATGAGCAAGTACAAAGAGCTATAATCAAAAAAACAGCGGCAAACCATAATCTTTTCATCAGTTTTCACTCCTTTTCGGAATAATAAAGGTGTTTCCGCTGTTATCTATTGTAAGCAGCATAATACCTTTAATATCCTTTCCCGAATTATTTACAACAAGCTCAATTTCACTGTTTTTGATTTTTTCTTCTCCGAAATATTCGGTTACGGGCTTGCCGTCTATAACAATTGTAATGGGTGTGGAAACCTCATCAACAGACAGCTTTAACTGCCTTGGCGTAACCGGAGTGTCCTCTGCCTTCTGCAAAACAGAAATACTGCCGTTTGTTTCTATAACGGCATCCTGAACCGTTGAAATATCAAAAACATCCTTTTGCCTTATTGCATCAATCAAATCATCAATTGTAAAGCGAAGGCGTTTCATCTGTTTTTCATCAAGTTTTCCGTTTTTAATAACAAAAATCGGTTTGCCCTGAATAAGATTTCTGAAATTAATGCTTTTCATTGAGATTGCCGAAACAATAATTTCAAAGGAAACAAATATAAGAATAGGAACAAACATATTTGCAAGCGGCATACTGTTGTCCTCAAGCGGTATGCTTGCAACCTGTGAAACAAGCACGGTAATAACAAGTTCGTGCGGCTTAAGCTCACCAATCTGTCTTTTGCCCATAATTCTCATTGCAATTATAACGGTTATATAAATGATAACCGCTCTGATAAAAGTGATACTCATAATTTTTCAAAATCCTTTCAAAATCAAATTGCTTTAAATATTCTTTGCATAATTGTTGTGATTATTGAAAAAATAGAAGGAGTGTAACAATGGAAAAATATGATAGGTGAGGATATGGAAATTTATTCATCGATTATTGATAATAAAAATAAAATAGAAGCTGATTTTAAGGATTGCTCTGATTTCCTTTTGCGTGAATGCAAGGTTAACGGAACAGACTGCATTGTTTGTGTACTTGACGGAATGGTGAATTCCCTTCAGCTTTCACATATGATAATGGATCCCATGCTGAGGTTTGACGGTGATTATGAAACCACGGCAGAGCTTTTTGACATCCTGAAAACATCAGTTATCAATTCTCTTGAGCTGAGCGAAATTAAAACCTTTGAGGATATTTATTACTTCCTCTCGTCAGGCTTTGCGGTTGTTTTTATAGACGGAGTGGCAAAGTGTCTGTCCTTAGGTATTCAGGGCTTTACAAAAAGAACAACAGATGAGCCGCCTACCGAAGCGGATATAAAGGGTGCCAAGGAATGTTTTACGGAAACCTTAAATGATAATAAGGCTGTGCTCAGACGACGAATAAAAACTCCGGATTTGAAGCTTAAGCAGCTTAAAATAGGAAGTTCTGCACAGACCTCTGTTGTTATTGCTTATGTTAAAGGTGTTGCAGATGATGACCTTGTTGCAGATGTTGAAAGCAGAATAACTTCTGCCCCGATAAGCAATCTTCAGGATTACGGAGAGCTTGCGGCATTTCTTGATTCAAAGATAAGCTCGTACTTTTCAGCCGTAGGTAACACCGAAAGGCCTGACACCCTTTGCTCAAAGCTTCTTGAGGGCAGAGTTGCAGTGCTTATGGACGGCTCTCCGTTTGCAATATATGTTCCTTATCTTTTTACGGATTCTTTTTCAACGGTGGATGATTATGACAATCTGCCCTTTTATGCAACTCTTAACAGGATTCTGAAATATTTTGCCTTTATTATGTCTATTGTTCTGCCGGGTTTTTATGTTGCAACAGGAACATTTCATCAGGAACTTATACCAACCTCACTTATGTATACAATAGCATCGGCAGAAGCAACAACACCGTTTTCACTAATGCAGGAGGCACTTATGGTGCTTGTCCTTTACGAAATAATGCGTGAAGCAGGAATAAGGCTTCCCAAAATGATTGGGCACGCAGTTTCTATTATAGGCGCTCTTGTTATAGGGGATGCGGTTGTAAATGCGGGGCTGGTAGGAACACCAATGCTTGTAGTTGTAGCAGTTACGGCAATTGCGTCTTATGTCATTTATCCCTTATATGAGAGCATTTCTGTTTTAAGGATTGTGTTTATTATTTTAGGCGGTTTTACGGGAATTTACGGAATTGTTCTTGGGCTGTGTGTTATCTGTGTGAATATTGCCGCAGTTAACCCATACGGCGTGCCGTTTTCTTCCCCAATTTCACCTTTGAATGTTAAAAGCTTAGGGGATATTTTCTATCGCGAAAGCTGGAGAAAGCTTGCAAAGCGAAAAGTCAGAGTTCAGAATTTAAGAGGTGCGGATATTAATGAAATTTAAACGTGGAAAAATTTCACCCTACAGTCTGTTTTCAATGTTTTTTGTATGCCGGGTGCTTGTTGTTTTTACAGTGTGCAATGTAACATCACTCGGTAACTATTCTTCGGATATGCTTATAAGTCTTGGATTAGGGTTGATTTTAACACTTCTGATTTCCATACCGGCTGTTTATGCATCAAATAAGAAAAGAAATTTGCTGCAGCCGAAATGGATATCCATACTTTACGGAATATATTTTCTGTATCTCGGAGCAGTGACAATCGGCAGATTTTCATTTTTTGCATCTATGGAGCTTAATGAAAATACGCAGTCGCTTTTTCTTGCTTCATTTATAATTCTTGCATGCATTTATGCAGCATGGCTTGGTATAGAGCCTATATCAAGGTTTGGCTCCTTTATCCTTGCGGTGACTGTTATAGGGGTTATAAGCGTTGTTGGTTTTGGCAGCAGGGAGTTCTCTATTCTTAATCTTTTTCCTTTCACAAAAAACAGCACATCCAATATTTTTGTTAATGCCTTGAGTTTTGCCTGTGAAACAAGTGAAATCATACTTCTTATGGTGCTTGCTCCTAAGGTTAACGGTAAAATTGCAAAGCCGTTTTATTCTTCAATTGTTTTATCCTTTGTTGCCTGCGGTTTGCTGTTTTTCTTTTCATTGGGAGTTCTTGGAGATACGGCATCTGTTGCTTCTTTTCCTTTTTATGAGATCTCACAGATTTCTAAGTTTGATGAAAGTGAAAGACTGGATTCTGTTTATACGGCATTCTGGATTTTTGCAGTGTTCCTAAAAGGTACACTGTTCCTATACTGTGCCGCCGACTGCTTTAAGTTAAAAAGCAGGGGAAAGGGAATTGTTCTGTCAGGAATCGGTATTTTTGCAGTAACGTGGATCATTGCAGAATTGAATTTCTTTTTACGTGTACAGAACTGGGCTGTGATAATTCCGTTTTTGGTATTCGGATTAATTATTCCTGTTTTAAGACTTATTTTCAGAAAAAAGAGCAAAGGAGAATTGCTGCTTGAAAAATTTTAAAATATTATTATCGGTAATGCTTATACTTCTGCTTTTTACAGGATGTACCGAGAGAAATGACCTCAGTGATTTAAGCATTGTTGAGGGAATGGGCATTGATTACAATGATGACGAGGTAACTGTGACTGTTCAGACTCTTAATCTTGCAAAAGAGGGCAGCGGAGCAGAGGCTCTTTCAGGAAATGTAACAATGAATACCTCAGGAAAGGGAAGCAATATTTCGGATGCAATAGAAAATGTTACGGAAAGCCTTTCTAAAAAGCTGTTTTTCGGGCAAAACAGAATTATCGTTTTCGGAATGGGAATGGCTGAAAATTATCTTGAAAAAAATGTTGATTATCTTTTAAGAAGCTCCGATTCAAGATCAGATGTAAAAATCTGTATTTCCGAGAAGGATGCAGCAGAAATCATAGACAGTCATGAAAATGATGCTTTGGTGCCTGCCGAATCAATTACCTCTCTTCTTAATATAGGAGAAAAAAACGGTTTTGCTGCGGATGTAACAACAAACGAGCTTTTAAATCTTTATCTTGATAAAACATCTGATATTTTTTTGCCTGTAGTAAGAGCAGATGAAAAATGCGTTTCCGTAGCAGGAATTGCAATTTTTAATGATGAAAAGCTGGTTACGGTTCTTGATGAGAATTCTACCTTTGGTTTTTTAATTCTGAGTAATAAAATAAAAACAGGATTTTTAAATGTTTTAAGTGATGAATTAGGGGAAATCGGAGTAGATATTATAAAATCAAAAACCAAAACGTATGCATCTGTTGAAAACGGAAAGGTTGTGCTTCATGCGGAAATAAAATCAAATTTGATGCTTGATGCGGTGGAAAAGGGTCTTATAAATACAATAACCAGCAATCATCTTAAAGAAGTGGAAAAGCTTGTTGAAAATAAAATATCCGATATTTGCAGCAATGCTTTTTATCAATGTGTAAACGGCAAAAGTGACAGTCTGAGAATAGGAGAAAATCTTGCCATGTACAGTCCCAAGGATTATGACGCCTTAAGTGATGATTGGGGAAGTGTTCTTTCGGAGGCACAGCTTGATATCAAAGTAAACTGCAAATTCAAAAAGATTAATGAAAACTCAAAGGGTGACTGATCATCAAAACACTGCCGGAAAACAGAGTTGCAAGCTCATTGGTATTTTCGGCAGGTGTTTTTATAAATGCGGCAATTGCAGGTATTGCAAGTGTTAATACAAAAAGTATTGCAAAAATTATAAGTGCTTTTTTCAATTTTCTGCCTCCTTGACTTTGGTAGTATAAATAAGGTATAATGATTACTATTATAATGGATAATTATAGCTGTTTGTAAATTTTAATGTAAGGAGAGATAGGATTATGTCTGCAAATTATATTTCCCCAATTTCTATGGAAGCTATTTCAAGTTTATGCGGCGAGCTTGATAAAAATAACTCCATAAGTAAAAGTGATTTTGCCAGATACCATGTTAAAAGAGGTCTCAGAAATGAGGACGGAACAGGTGTTATGGCAGGTCTTACAAGAATTTGTTCTGTTGAGGGTTATTATATTCTTGATGGTGAGCGTGTTGCAAAAGACGGTAAGCTGTCATACCGAGGCTATGATATTAATCAGATTGTTTCATCCTGCATAAAGGAAAACAGATTTGGTTTTGAAGAAGTAATATGGCTTCTTCTGTTCGGTGATTTGCCTACCGAAAATCAGCTTGCTTCACTGCAGGAGGTAATAGCAGCTTGCAGAGAGCTGCCTGAGGATTTTATTGAAGATATGATTATGAAGCATGCTTCAAAGGATATTATGAATAAAATGGCACGCTGTATTATGTGCCTTTATTCCTATGACGAAAACCCGGATGATATTTCCGTTGCCAATGTTCTTCGTCAGAGCCTGCAGCTTATTGCACAGGTTCCTACAATTATGAACACTGCATATCAGGTTAAAAGAAGAACCTTTTACGGAAAAACCATGTATCTTCATCCTATTAATAAAGATCAGACTACTGCGGAATATATTTTAAATCAAATTCGTTCGGATAAAAAGTTTACGGATGAAGAAGCAAAGCTGCTTGATATTATGCTTATGCTTCATGCAGATCACGGCGGCGGTAACAACTCAACATTTTCCACACGTGTGCTTACTTCAAGCGGAACGGATACATATTCTGCAATAACGGCAGGCTTCGGTTCACTTAAAGGACCGCGCCACGGCGGTGCAAATATAAGCACAACAAGAATGATGAATGAAATCATAGCCAATGTTGCCGATCCTACCGATGAGGGTCAGATTAAGGATTATCTTGTTAAAATTCTTAATAAAGAAGCAGGTGACGGAATGGGGCTCATTTACGGTATGGGTCACGCAGTTTATACTGTTTCGGATCCGCGTGCAGTTATTCTTAAAAAGAGTGCACAGGAGCTTGCATATAAGGCAGGCTATGAAAAGGAATTCAAAACACTTGAAAATATTGAAAAGGTTACACCCGATCTTTTGCGTGAATTAAAGGGTAACAATGCTGATGTGTGTGCAAATGTAGATTTATATTCGGGTCTTGTGTATAAAGTGCTCGGAATACCTGAAGATTTATATACACCTTTATTTGCAAGTGCAAGAATAGTCGGCTGGTGTGCGCACAGGCTTGAGGAGCTTACAACGAACAATAAAATTATCCGACCGGCATATAAGAGTGTTGCACGTAAGAGAGAGTATATTGAGCTTTATAAAAGATAATAAAAGAGGTGGCAATCAGTGCCGAAAATACTGACTAAAATTATTTCTGTACTTTTCGGTGCTTCGGTTATTTGTGCAGCTGCTGTAAGATGTGTTCAGATGTTCTGCTATACAAATGCATCAACAGGCTTCATTATCCACGGTGCGGAAAAAACAATTGTTTTGTTTTTTATTGCGTGTGCGGCAGTCATTATGTTCAGTGTTCTGCTGTGCAGAAAAAATGCCTATAGAAATCCGTTTTCAAAGCAAAGAAGCAGGCGTGTATTTTATTTTTGCATTTTTGCGGCCGTTGCAATGTTTTATGATTTTGTTCATCAATGCATTAATTGCTATAAATACATTTCAGAAAATGTGAATTTTGAATGGAATTATTTTATTCCGGTTTGCCTTGTTGGAATAAGTGCGGTTTTATGTGCATTCTATTTCATAATTATGGGTGTTTCATTTGTTACGGATAAGTATGATTTCAGGAATTTAAGTTATTTTCATATCATGCCTGTTTGCTGGAATCTGTTTATGCTTCTTTGCACGCTCACAAGAAATGATGATGGCTTGTATGCGCAAGAAAGCATACTGCATTATTCAGTGCTGATTTTAGGCATGCTGTTTCATATTGCAGTTATCAGATGTCTGGAAAGTAATCTGCACAAACTGAGAGCGTTTTGCTTTTTTGGTTTTTTATACGGTGCAATGTGCTTTGTATTGGCTGTTCCGAGAATTGCGGCAATTGTTTTCGGCGCCGATGTTTATACTACAGCTTTTTCTGCATCAACATATTTTTTTACAGGTGCTTTTGCCGTTTCACTATCTGCCGAAGCATTAAAAGACAATTTAGAAGAAGGATAAGAAATTGTTTCTTGAAAATTTGAAAACAATAGCACTGAATGTCGGGATACTTTACCTCATTGCAGGTGTTGGCTTTATTGCTGACAAAACAAAGATTTTTCCCAAAGACAGTGCCAAAAAGGTTATAGATTTACTTTTTAATATAATACTTCCTATTGCAATCATTCATACATTTATAAATATGGAATATACTGCAGAGCACGTTAAGGGTTTATTTGTTGCATTTTTATGTGCTGCTGCAACGCATATATTCGGAATTGCTGTTGCAGGAATTGCATTCGGAAAGCGCTACAGTACGCTTGAAAGAGGTATTTATCGTTATGCAACCGTTCTGTCAAATGCGGCATTTCTGGCGTTGCCTCTCGCGAAAAGCGTTATAGGTGACGAGGGCGTTTTCTACTGTGCAGTGTATGTGGGTATGTTTAATATCATTGCTTTCACATACGGTATTTTTGAAATCAGCGGTCATAAGGCAAAAATTGATTTGAAAAAAATTATTTTAAATCCCGGTTCAATTTCTGTCATTATCGGAATTCCGCTCTTTCTTTTACAGCCTGATGTGCCATATATAATTGATTATCCCATGCAGCTGGTGGGAAGTATTAATTCACCGCTTGCCATGATTGTTTTCGGCACATTTCTTGCAAATTCCAATTTTAAACACATTATAATAAAAAAAGAATTATATTTCACATCATTTTTGAGATTGATTTTAATACCGCTGTGTATGCTCGGTTTATTCAGACTTTGCGGTGTAACGGGAGATTTGCTTGCGGCAATGACTATTTCCGCCTCTGCCCCCACCGCAACAAACACTGCGATGTATGCGGCAAAATTTGATAATGATGCTGCCCTCGGCTCGGAAATTGCGGCCCAGTCAAGCATTCTTTCAATTGTAACAATGCCTGTAATAGTAGCGTTGGCTTACATTGTTTAAATGTTAATTTTATTTTAATTTAGTTTTAAATGAATTGTAAAGTGCTGCTCTTTTGAAGTATAATTAAAGTATTATGTTAAGCGGATGTTAAATTACAATTAAAGGAGCACTAAAAATGAAGTTAATTATCACAATAATCTCGAATAAAGATATACAAAAGGTTTTAGAGGCTTTAAGCAAAGCCGGTTTTTTTGCTACAAAAATTTCAACAACAGGTCAGTTTCTTGAAGGCGGTCATTCCTGTATATTTATAGGTGTGGAACATGAAAAAATTAATGAAGTATTTGAGGTTCTGGGCAAGAATGTTACAAAGCGTATAATAAGGCAGCATGGTGTTAACAGCACGGTTGCAGGCACATTGCTTAAGCAGCCTGTTGATGTTGAGGAATACGGCGGAGTGGCATTTGTAATTGATGTTGAGGATTTCAGAAAGTTTTAATTATGAATTTTAATCATTTTCTTGGAAATGAAAAAGTCAAGGAGCAATTATCATTTTTAATGGCCTCTGAAAGGCTGCCGCACGCAATTGTTATTGAGGGTGATGAGGGAATCGGTAAACGTACGCTTGCACACGAAATTGCCTGTGCGCTTGTTTGCCGTTCAGACGATGACAGACCATGCTGTGAATGTGCTCAATGCCGAAAGGCGGAGAAGGGCATTCACCCTGACATTTTTGAATACAGTGCGGTCGGAGGTGCACGTTCGTTTCATGTTGATGTTGTCAGGAATGTTATAAATGATGTTTATATGCCGCCTAATGAGGCAGAAAGCAAGATTTATATTTTAGGCAATGCCCATTGTATGAATGAAAGTGCTCAGAATGCAATACTGAAGGTACTTGAAGAGCCTCCGTCATATGCAGTTTTTATTCTTACTGTTACAAGCAGAACGATGCTGCTTGAAACTGTGCTTTCACGTTCCGTTACATTAACGCTCAGCGGAGTGAATGCAGGCACGGGCGCAGAACATATTTCAAAAGAAAATGAAAATATAGATTTCAATGAAGCCCGGGAAGCTATGATTGCCTTTAAGGGCAACATAGGCAAGGCGACAGAAAGTCTTGTCGGCGGAAAAATGCAGAAAACAATGGAACTGGTTAAAAGCATTTGCAATGCAGCTATGGCAGACAATGAGTATGAGCTCATAAAGTGCACAAGTGAGCTTGGGAAGGACAGGCAGGAGCTCGCAACCGTTCTCAATCTTCTGAAAACTGTTTTCAGAGATGCTGTTATAGGCATTAAAACAGGCGAAATTCTTTCGGGTCAGAAGGAAACCGTTAAAGCACTTTCAATGAAATTTACTGAATCTAAAATTTTAAAGCTGTATGAAACAGCTGATAAGCTTATTGATATGGCAAATAAAAATGCAAACAATGCTTTGCTTATTACTAAAATCTGTTATAGTCTGCGAGAAGCAATAGGCAGATAGAGCAAACGCTCTTTGGGGGATATACATCATGACACAAGTTGTTGGAGTACGTTTTAAGGACACCGGAAAGGTGTATTTCTTTGATCCTAACGGATTGGAAATACAGGCAGGCAGCCATGTTATTGTTGAAACAGCACGCGGTATTGAATGCGGTATAGTTGCAGAGGCAAACAAATCTGTTGAAGATGATGAGGTTGTTGCTCCGTTAAAGCCTGTTAAAAGAATTGCAACTCAGGAAGATATGAAGATTCTTGAAAGCAATAAGAAAAAAGAAAAGGAAGCATATAATATATGCTTAAAAAAAATAGAAGATCATAAGCTGGAAATGAATTTAACAGAGGTAGAATATACCTTTGACGGTTCAAAAATCATATTCTATTTCACTGCGGATGGCAGGGTGGATTTCAGAGAGCTTGTTAAGGATCTTGCAAGTGCATTTCATTCAAGAATTGAGCTTCGCCAGATCGGCGTAAGAGATGAATCTAAAATGATAGGCGGGCTCGGCATCTGCGGCAGACCATTCTGCTGCTCAACCTTTCTTAATGATTTTCATTCTGTTTCAATTAAAATGGCGAAGGAGCAGGGTTTGAGTCTTTCTCCCGGCAAAATAAGCGGAACCTGCGGCAGGCTGATGTGCTGCCTTAAATATGAGCAGAATTCATATGATTATCTGCAGAAAATAACACCGCGTAAGGGTGCAATTGTTGATTGCCGTGACGGCAGGGGGACAGTTGTTGATGTTTCTCTATTAACAGGAAAGCTTAAAATTAAGCTTAACAGCAATCCCGATGGTGCACCTGTTGTAGCTTATCGTGATGAGGTTGTTGTTGTAAAGGATGGAAGGCAGCAGAGCATATCAAAGCAGGAAGCAGAGTTCCTGAAGCAGCTTGAAAAAAATTAGTTTTACCTAACCTTATTTTTCTCTTGCAAATTAAAAATATTGTGTTATATTAATAGTTAAGAATGGTGACAGGAGGTGTTACGGAATGGCATATAAAATTTCAGATGATTGCATTTCATGCGGTGCTTGTGCAGCTGAATGCCCGGTAGGTGCAATTTCAGAGGGTGACGGTAAGTTCGAAATTGATGCTGATACTTGCATTGAGTGTGGTGCTTGCGAAGGCGTTTGTCCGGTAGGTGCTCCTTCTCAGGACTAATGCGTTAAAACAATAAAATTACGGCTGTCCTTTATGGGCAGCCGTTTTTTGTTTGATTTTTTATTATTTCCGTAACAATAATTTTATGATTCCTTGCCTTGAATTTTATTTCATAATCGCAAAAAGAAAATCCGTAATCTCTTTCACAGTTGGATTTATAAGCAGGTCTTGGATCATCCTTAAGCACTTTTATAAGTACTTTTCTTTTCTCTTCAGGTATTATTTCAAGCAGATTATCAGCTATTTCAACATCAATTTCATAAGTGTTGTTTTCTTCGGCAAATCCGCCTTCGGCATCATTTATGCAGTCGGTATATGGAATATACGGCTTAATATCGTAAATCGGTGTGCCGTTCATTAAATCTGCACCGCTTATAATAAGCATTGTACCCTGGCGTTCACTTTTTTCAACTTTTTCAAGCTTAACACATGATAATCCCAAGGAATTAGGGCGAAAGGAAGAACGTGTTGAAAAAACGCCTATCCTTTTATTTCCTCCAAGCCGCGGCGGTCTGACTGTTGCATTCCATTCACTTTGCTTGTTTTCGGTAAATTCCCAAATCAGCCAGAGATGTGAAAACTGCTCTATTCCCCGAAGGGCATTTTCATTTCTGAATTCCTTTTCAAAAACAATTTTTCCTGTTATTTCTTTAACTCTTCCGCTTTGCCGAGGAATGCCGAATTTTGTAGGAAAATCATTGTATATTTTTGCAATTGGTTTAATTTCCATAACGCACCGCTGTTTTACTGTAGTGTTTTTTCCATATGTATGTGAGGGCAGTATTCATCTAAGTATTCCTCTCCGCTTTCTTCAAAGCCCAAGGATTTATAAAAGTCCTTGACTCTGCACTGTGCCGAAAGTTCGCACTTTTCAGCACCAAGCGCCTTTGCCTTTTCACATATTGCAGTTACTATTTCCGCACCTAAATGATTTTTTCGGAACTGCGGTAAAACGGCAACTCTTCCGATATGATACGATTTTCCGTTATCCTCGGTAAACATTCTTGCTGTTCCCGCAGCCGCACCGTTAAGGTAAATCAAAATATGGATTGCAGTATTGTCAATATCATCAAGTTCATTTTCAAAGCCCTGCTCATCAACAAATACCTTAATACGAATGTCTTTTGCATCGTCGGGAAGATAATTAAAAAACTCTATTTTATTCATAAAATCACCATACATAGCTTATAATATGACTTCATTTTATCATATAATGAATAAATATTCAACAATGTGCTTGCATTTTGCATAATAGTGTATTATAATTATCAACGATATTAATAAATATAAGGAGAATTGTTATGAAAAAATTATCAAAAGTTCTTGCAGTTGCTCTTGCAATTGCAGTAATTGCAGTAACATTCGTTGCATGCTCAGGCGGAAGCACCGAAAAGGAAAAGCTCAGTCTTGCAACAAGCGCAGATTTCCCTCCATATGAATACATAGGTGATAACGGAGCTTATGCCGGTATTGATATTGAAATTGCTCAGGCAATTGCAGATAAGCTTGGACGTGAGCTTGTTGTTGAGAATATGGATTTTGATTCTATTGTTGGTGCTGTTTCAACGGGCAAATCAGATATGGGTATGGCAGGTTTAACTGTTACACCTGAACGCCTTGAAAGTGTTGATTTCTCAACTTCATATGCAAAAGGCATTCAGGCTGTTATTGTAAAAGAGGATTCACCTATTACAACAGTTGACGATCTTTATGCAGAAGGTGCAACCTATAAGGTTGGTGCTCAGCTTTCAACAACAGGTGATATTTATTTCGGTGATGATATAAGTGAAGGCTTAACAACCTGCACACTTGAAGAATATCAGGCAGGTGCAGATGCCGTTGCAGCTCTTTCATCAGGTAAGATTGATGCGGTTATTATTGATAACGAGCCTGCTAAATCATTTGTTGCAGCTAACAGCGGTCTTAAGATTCTTGATACAAAGTATGCTGATGAGGATTATGCAATCGCATTCCCTAAGGGCAGTGCACTTGTTGAGGAAGTTAATAAGGCTTTAGAGGAACTTATTGCTGACGGTACTGTTCAGAAGATTGTTGAAACGTATATTCCTGCTGAATAATTTGTTCATTATGAATCGGGGTGGTTTTCCACCCCTTTTTTTGTAAATTAAATGTAAAGGAGAATTATTTTGGCAGAATGGTTTGATGATTTAAAATCACAGTTTATATTAAACTTTATTACGGGAGACAGATGGAAACTTCTTGTTCAAGGTCTGGGAACTACGATAGAGATTACAATATTTGCAGTTATTCTTGGTATCTTTCTCGGAATGGTTATTGCCGTAATCCGCTCCTCTTATGATAAGAATGCAGCAGATATGCACGGCTTTTCAAAGGTGATTTTTTCTGTTCTTAATTTTATATCAAAGCTTTATCTTACTATAATAAGAGGAACGCCTGTTGTTGTTCAGCTTCTTATTATGTATTACATCATTTTTGCAGCTTCAAACAATAAGCTTTTTGTTGCTATTCTGGCATTCGGTTTGAATTCGGCAGCTTATGTTGCAGAGATATTCCGATCGGGAATTATGTCTATAGATGCAGGGCAGTTTGAAGCAGGCAGAGCAATGGGTCTTAATTTTGTTCAGACTATGGTGCACATCATTATTCCTCAGGCATTCAAGAATGTGCTTCCTGCACTTGCAAATGAGGTTATTGTTCTTCTTAAAGAAACGTCTGTAGCCGGCTATGTTGCTATGACAGATTTAACAAGAGCGGGCAATATGATTCGCGGTGTTACTTTCAGTGCATTTATGCCGCTTATTGCAGTTGCTCTTATTTACCTTGTAATCGTTATGATTCTTACAAAGCTTGTTTCAATGCTTGAAAGGAGGCTTCGTGCAAGTGACCACTGATACACTTATTAAGGTTAAAGGGCTTAAAAAGTCTTTTGGAAATCATGAGGTACTTAAAGGCATAGATTATGAAATCCATAAGGGTGATAAGATTGTTGTTATCGGTCCGTCAGGCTCGGGTAAATCAACATTTCTCCGCTGCCTTAACCTCCTTGAAACTCCTACAGAAGGTGAAATCTGGTTTGACGATAAGCTGATAACAGATAAGAAAACAGATATTAATGAAGTGCGTAAGCATATGGGTATGGTTTTCCAGCATTTTAATCTGTTTAATAACCTTACAATTCAGAAGAATATAACGCTTGCTCCTGTTAAGCTCAAGCTTATGAGTAAGGAGGAAGCGAACGAAAACGCACTGCGCCTTTTAAAAATGGTTGGTCTTGAGGATAAGGCAGATGCTTATCCGAGCTCGCTATCAGGCGGTCAGAAGCAGAGGGCAGCTATTGTCCGCTCGCTTGCAATGAACCCGAAGGTAATGCTGTTTGATGAGCCTACTTCGGCTCTTGATCCTGAAATGGTTGGAGAGGTTTTACAGGTTATGAAAAACCTTGCTGCTGACGGAATGACAATGGTTGTTGTAACGCACGAAATGGGATTTGCACGTGAGGTTGGTTCAAAGGTTCTCTTTGTTGATGAGGGAATCATTCAAGAGGAAAATGAACCTAAGGAATTTTTCGGTAATCCAAAAA
>CAJTMQ010000013.1:29091-32254 GCA_910577215.1 uncultured Eubacterium sp.
CAAGGCTTCAGGATTTTCTTTCAAAGGTTTTATAATAAGAAAAAGCACCGTATCGCGGTGCTTTTTCTTATGCCGTATTTATGCAGCATTTATTGTTTTTTCAATATAAGGTGCAACCTCGTCCAAAGAAATTTCCATAACAAGAGCAATTTCACTGTGAATAATATTCTGCACCTGTCTTAAAAATTTTTCATCATATGCAGATAAATTCTTTCCGATAAGCTGAAGTTCTTTTCTTCTTTCATAAAGAGTTTTCAGAAGTGAAATAAGCTCCTCTCTCTGTGCTCTGCTGATGATTTTTTTGTATTCCTCACGCCTAAGATTCACATTTTCTATCCACACGCTTTCTTTTGCGGGAATTGTTTTTATAAGTTCCTCCATCTGCTTGGGAGACAATATTTTTTTCATTTTGGAAACAAGCTTTTCATTGTCAACAGGAACAAATATAGTTTCCTTGGAATCGAAAAAGGGCATCAGAATATAATATGTTTTTTCACTGTTGCCGAATTTTTCATTTTTAATGTCTATAATTTTGCAGGCTCCTCTGCTTCCGTAAACAAATAATTCACCGATTTTATACATTTCAATACCCTCCATAAATATTATTGCCTAAAATATGGAAAAATATACAACAAACTGTATTATCTGCTTGACTATTTTTCTGCATTCAGGTAACTATATATCAATTATAACATAAAACAAGCAAAAATGTAAGAGGAATTTTACAATAAGTAAAAAATAAGACTCTGACCCTCAGAGAGCCAAAGCCTTATTAAAAGAAAGGAGAATATTATAATACTTTAATTTTGAAATTTTCTTTGCAGTGAGGGCATGTTACATTGTGGCTGCCCTTGATTTTTTTCAACCTTAAAACAGCCTGGCATTTCGGGCATTTTCTGAAAATGTGTGTTTTTCTGAATTTCCATCTGTCACGAAGAATGCGGAATTGCTTTTTTACCATATTTTCAAACACAAGCCATTTTGCATTTTCACTGCGTCTTTTCTGAATGTTTTTTGAAAAAACACGGAAGAAGGCAAACACAATAATTGCAAGCCCTGCAACTGATAATATGGTATAAATCCTGTAATCAACAGCTCTGCCGAGTATGGCTGAAATGATGAGAAGTGCAAAATATATCCATAAAAGCCCACGGTATAGCTGATCAATTCCGTATCTGCCATACATAAAACGCTGAAATTTTATGGCTGCATTGCTTAAAAATTTTTTCATCTGCCGTATGCTCCTTAATTGTTGAATGCTTCTCCGTTGTCATCACCGAAGTAAAAGAATTGCTCTGTGTTTGTTGTGTTTTCCTTTTGCTGCTCACCATAGCTGCTTGAAGGTCTGCTGTAGTTATAATCGTAGTTGTTATTCCTTCTGCCTGTGCTGAAAAACAGTGAGGAAATCAGCAGTATTATAAGTCGGATAATAATGATTATGAATATAAAACGTATCATTCTTCCGAGGCAACCGCCTTTTGACGGTGATTTGTAGGCAAATCCGCCTGATGCATTATCGTCATTGCCGCTGTGGTATACAAAGCTGCCGAATGGTGAGTAGCTGCCCGGTCTTCTGCCGTTTCTTATCTGGCTGTATGCAGCGGAATACGTGAAGTTCTCAGGCTCCATGGCACATGCCTGCTGAATGTACGAAAGAGCAAGACTTCTGTTTCCCAGACCCATATTTGCCACTGCCGAAAGATAATACCACTGTGCGGTTTTGTTATCAATGTTTTTAAGCACATTAATAGCCTGCGCATATTGGCGGTTGTTTATAAACTGCGCAGCAGAGGTGTAATAATCGGGCGAAGAGGTATTGCTTCTTCTGTAGCGGTAGTATGAATTATATGCCGATCCGGCACCGTGTGCAGTTCTGCCGAACGGATTACTGCTTGTGTCCCCGTTTTTTATCTGGTCATACGCCGCATTGATTTCAGCCATTTTATTTGCCGCATCCGGATTATCGGGGTTTAAATCAGGATGATATTTTTTAGCAAGCTTTTTGTAAGCTTTTGTGCATTCATCTTCCGATGCGCCGTCGGGCACACCGAGTACCTTGTAAGGATTCGTTATCATAAGTCTTCCTTCAGTATTAGTTTCTTAATATAAATTATCATATAAATATTATACAATTGTTAATAAAAGTGAAAGAATAAGTAAATATGAATATATTTCTTGAAAAAAACATAATCCTTTGGTAATATATAGTTAGTAAATTTATGGAGGTGTGCTATGGATATTGTTCTTATGACCTTGGGCAATTCGATAGACAAGATGTTTTATGGTTTTGACTATGCCGTTTTTGAATTTTTCGGCAAAATGCAAAACAGCTTTTTAACCTTTGTTGCCAAAATTTTTACAAGCTTTGGCGATGAAGCCTTTGTTATTCCTATGATTATTTTAGGATTGGTATTGGCACTTTTCAAGAAAACAAGAAAATACGGAATTACACTTATTTTTGCAATTATTTTAGGTACACTTATAACAAATGTTATAGTTAAGCCTATGGCACTACGTATAAGACCGTATAATACGCTTCAGGGAGATGCAAGCTATTGGAGCTGGTATTTGGGAGCAGGTGCTTTAAGCGAATCTGACTATTCCTTCCCGAGCGGTCACACAACAGCAGCATTTGAAATTGCAACTGCATTGTTCCTTGTGTTCCGCAGTGACGGTAAAAAGAAAATCTGCTGGCTTTTCCCTGTGCTCGCACTTTGCACAATGGGTAGCCGTGTGTATCTGATGGTGCATTATGCAACAGATGTTCTTTGCGGACTTATTGTTGGTACATTGGCAGGCATTATAGGCTACTTCCTGATGAAACTTTGCATTATGCTGATTGACAAGGTGAAGCCCTTTACATATTTTGATAACATAGATCTGGGCAAATTAAAGCCTTTGAAGTGGACTTCAGGCAAGGGCGGTGCAATTGTTGTTGCAGTTGCAGTGTTCGGCATCTTCCTTTTGTCTTTCATTCCGTCTTTCTCAGAGGGCGGAGATGCTCAGCGCTGTGCATATGTAGGCGAGTATGATTGCTATAATGAAGCAAAGGTTGATGATGAGAAGTATCCTGCTGTTGACGGCAAGGAATACTGCAAAATCCACTGGAAACAGCTTAACGGCATTGAAGAATAATATATAATAATGAAACCGCACCGTTTTA
>CAJTMQ010000014.1 GCA_910577215.1 uncultured Eubacterium sp.
CGGATAATACAATAGCCGATCTTATTACAGATGGCTGCAATATGGGTGTAAAATCTCTTAACAAATTTTTAAATCAGTATAAAGCAGCTGATGAAAAATCAAAGGATATTACAAAGCGTCTTATAAATCTTGAAGAAAAGCTTGCAATAGATATACGCAGCTATCTGTAAACAAATAAACGGAAAAAGAAAAAGCACCTGCAGAATGCAAGTGCTTTTTTTGTGGTGACCCGGACGGGAATTGAACCCGTGTTACCGCCGTGAAAGGGCGGTGTCTTAACCTCTTGACCACCGGGCCGTTGGTGGCTTTAACTGGATTCGAACCAGTGACACTTCGGGTATGAACCGAATGCTCTAGCCAACTGAGCTATAAAGCCATATCCAGCTTTTTTCAAGCAAGAACGATTATATTATATAAAATGGTGTTTGTCAACACTTTTTTTTAAAACAAAATAAAAAGAACTTAATTTGGCACATATGTTTGACATTGCTGACATTAAATGTTATTATTAACGTATTATTACAAATAAAATCATAATTATTCATAATTATCGGAAAGAGGGCATTATGGAAAGTATTAACGAAACTCAGAAAAAAGTGTTTGAATACATTAAAAAAGTTATTTCGGAACGCGGTTTGGCACCTTCCGTTCGTGAGATAGGTGCGGCTGTAGGGCTGAAATCAACATCTACGGTGCAGTATAATCTTAATGCGCTTGAAATGGCAGGCTATATTGAAAGAGATGCCAATCTCAAACGAACAATCCGTATAGCAGGTGTCGGGCTCAAAACCGTGCCTGTTCCGCTTCTCGGAACTGTAACAGCCGGCAAGCCGATTCTTGCAATGGAGCAGATAGAGGAATATATTCCTGTTGCAATGCGCAAAACGGGAAATTACTTTGCTTTGCATGTTCGCGGCGATTCTATGATTAATGCACATATTCTGGATGGTGATATTGTTATAGTTGAGCAGACTCCGGTAGCCGAAAACGGTGAAATTGTTGTTGCTCTTATTGAAGACGAGGCAACGGTTAAACGCTTTTATAAGGAAAAGGAACATTTTCGTCTTCAGCCTGAAAATGATAATTATGAACCGATTATTGTTGAGAGTCTTGCCCTTCTCGGCAAAGTGGTAACTGTTATCCGAAACTATTGATAATGTGGGATTTTTGTGATACACTTTTAATAATATAAAAATATTTAAGGAGCTGACTATATGAGTGAATGCAGTCATGATTGTTCAAGCTGTGCATCTAAATGTGCAGATGAAAGAAAGCCGCAGAGCTTTCTTAAGCCGATGAACAAATATTCAAATATCAAAAAGGTTATAGGCGTTGTAAGCGGCAAGGGCGGCGTAGGCAAAAGCCTTGTTTCCTGTTTGCTTGCTTCCAAGTGCGCAAAGGCAGGTCTTAAGGTAGGTGTGCTTGATGCGGATGTAACGGGTCCGTCTGTTCCGAAATCCTTTGGTATAACCGGTCGGGCAATGCAGGATGATGAATGTCTGATTCCGAATGTAACGGAAAACGGTATAAAAATTATGAGCATCAATCTTTTGCTGGAGGACGTTAATTCTCCTGTTGTATGGAGAGGTCCGGTAATCAGCGGTGTTATTGAGCAGTTCTGGTCAGATGTCCGCTGGGGAGAACTTGATTATCTTTTTGTTGATATGCCTCCGGGAACAGGTGATGTTGCGCTTACGGTTTTTCAGAGTCTTCCCATAGACGGAATTGTTATTGTTTCAACTCCGCAGGACTTAGTTAAAATGATTGTTAATAAGGCGCTTAATATGGCTAAAATGATGAATGTACCTGTACTTGGTCTTGTTGAAAATATGAGCTATTATGAATGCCCGGATTGCGGCAAAAGGCTTGAAATTTTCGGTAAATCATCTATCGATGAAACTGCTTCAGAGCTTGGAATTCCTGTTCTTGCAAAGTTTCCGATTAACCCTGAAATCAACCGCCTTGTTGATAACGGCAAAATTGAAGCTGTGCAATGTGATGAGCTTGATAATTTTATTGAGGCATTAAAAGGCTGATTACGGATTAATATAAATGGGGGAATACTATGGCTAAAAGAGAAGATTATATCTCTTGGGATGAATATTTTATGGGCATTGCCCTGCTTTCTTCAAAACGAAGCAAGGATCCGAGCACACAGGTCGGGGCGTGCATAGTGAATGCCGCTAACAGAATTGTAAGCGTTGGATACAACGGATTTCCGCGCGGCTGCTCTGATGAAGAGTTCCCGTGGGACAGAACGGCAGACAATCAGAATGATACAAAGTATCCGTTTGTCTGCCATGCAGAGCTTAATGCCATTCTTAATTCTTATGGAAGAGAAATGAATGGCTCAAGAATTTATGTTGCTCTTTTTCCCTGCAATGAGTGTGCAAAGGCAATCATTCAGTCAGGCATTTCCGAAGTGATTTACATAAGTGATAAATATGCAGATACGGATAACTGCCGTGCAAGCAGAAGAATGCTTGAAGCAGCAGGTATTAAACTTACGCAGTTTGAAAGCCGTAAAAAAATTGAAATTGATTTTGATGCCGAAAGGGTATAATTATGGAAATCGATATTTATGATTTTGACAAAACCATTGTTCCTTTTGACAGCGGCTCGCGTTTTGCGTTATATTGTCTTTTGCATTATCCGTGGATTATTATTTATCTGCCGATTGTTGCCGTCGCGGCAATTCTGATGCTTCTGAAGGTGATTAATTTTACCTCTTTCAAGAAAACCTGCTTTATGTTTGTTCCGCTTATTCCGCTAAAAAAAGCCGTTAACGGATTTTGGAATAAGTATGAAAAAGAGGTTCACAAATGGTTTTTTAATAGGAAACGAACCTGCGTTGTTATCAGTGCATCACCTGATTTTCTTTTAGAGGAAATCGCGAAACGTCTTTCTTTTGATTATCTTATCTGCACCCGCCACAGCAAAAAAAGCGGAATTATCATAGGTGAAAACTGCAGAGACGGTGAAAAGGTCCGCAGGCTGTATGAGAAATTTTCGGACATTCAGGTTATTGATGTTTATTCTGATTCAATTAAGCACGATAAACCCATATTTTCTCTTGCTTCAGGGCAGTGCTATCAGGTTGTTGACAGTGAATTGGTGCCGTTTAATTTTAAGGAAAAATACGCAGAATAGGTCTTTTTTACATAAACGGCATATAATTTATTAAGTGTTTCTGATTTTGTCATTATAATAACCATATGTTTTCTTAAATTTTTATAAAATGGGTAAAATAATTATACATATCCGTTGAAGTAGCAGATTTACTGTGTTATAATTCAAATAATTTTGCGAAGTGCGAAGGAGGATTATTAATGGAGATTGTAATTACAGCAGATTCAACCTGCGATTTACCTGAACTTCTTGTTATGCAGAAAAATATTTGTATATTTCCTCTTTCAATTCTTTTAGGCGAAAACTCCTATCTTGACGGATTGGAAATTCATCCGAATGATATATATGAATATGTTAAGGAAACAGGCACATTGCCTAAAACTGCTGCAGTAACACCTGCACAGTATTATGATAAGTTCAAGCAGTTTTCGGATGAGGGCAAGGCAGTTGTGCACATAGGGCTTTCGTCTGCTATCTCTTCAAGCTTTCAGAATGCAGTTGTTGCGGCATCGGAATTTGATCATGTTTATTGTGTTGATTCAAAAAGTCTTTGCACAGGAATGGGGCTTCTTGTACTCAAGGCGTGTGATTTAAGAGATAAAAAATTTGATGCAAAGAAAATTGCTCACAGAATTAACGGTCTTGTTTCAAAGGTGCATACAACCTTTGTACTAGACAGCTTGGAGTTTCTGCATAAGGGCGGCAGATGCAGCTCGCTCGCACGCTTCGGTGCAAATGTTCTCGGTTTAAAGCCGTCTATTGCGGTAAGCACGGAAACGGGAACACTTGATGTTGCCAAGAAGTACCGCGGCAAAATAGATGTGGTCTATAAGCAGTATATAAGTGATTGTTTTGAAAACAGTGCAAGGGCAGATAAATCCAGAGTGGTTATTGCAAATTCAGGCGGTGTAAGCAGTGATATTATTGCTTATGCAAGGGGGATTGCAGAGGGCAAAGGCTTTAAAGAGATTATTGAAGCAGATGCAGGCTGCACGATTTCTTCGCATTGCGGTCCCAAAACCCTTGCGGTATTCTATATGGATAATTAATATTTTAGATTGGCGGGTGAACTTTATCACCCGTTTTTATATATGTATATTGTAAACCAATTTCAAACGGGGAGGGTTAACAATGAGCCTTAAAAGTGATATTTTAAATGCATTGCAGCAAAGAACGGGAGCATATATAAGTGGTCAGGAGCTTGCTGAAAAATCAGGAAAAACACGTGCCGCTGTATGGAAAGCTGTTAAGCAGCTTGAAAAAAACGGCTATAAGATAGATGCGGTTACAAATAAAGGTTATGCATTAACTGATGACAATGATTTTCTTAATGAGGGCAGAATAAAAGCTGCTATGAAACACGATGTTAAGATTGTGCATTATTCTGAAATTGATTCAACAAACACACAGGCTAAGCGGCTTATAAACAGCGGTGAAGCAAGGGAAACACTTCTGGTTACGGCGGACAGGCAGACCGCTGGCAGAGGCAGACAGGGAAAGTCTTTTTATTCACCGTCAGGCACGGGTGTTTATATGAGCCTTGTTATGCATCCGGACACGCTGCTTCAGAATGCTGTTACTGCAACAACCGCTGCTGCCGTTGCAGTCTGCAGAGCCGTGGAAAGGCTTACCGATATAAAGCCGCAGATTAAATGGGTGAATGATGTTTACTGCGGTGAAAATAAAATCTGCGGTATTTTAACAGAGGCTGTTTCGGATTTTGAACTTGGAGTAGTAACAAGCGTTATTGTGGGAATAGGTATAAATATCAAAACAAACAGTTTTCCTGATGATGTTAAAAACGCAGGTGCTCTTAACGCAGATGTTAAAAGGGCGGATTTAATCGGTGCCGTTGCTGATGAACTGCTGGGCATTGCCTTTGGGGATTATTCTGCCTTTATTGATTATTACAGAAGCCATAGTATGATACTCGGAAAAAATATTAATTTCATTGAAAACGGCAAGGTTACACCTGCAACGGCAGTTTCCATTGATGAAACAGGCGGTCTTGTTGTTAAAACGGCAGACGGTGTGGAAAAAACGCTTAAAAGCGGTGAAATAAGTGTTCGGTGGTAAAATGCTCCTTTAATTTTAAGATTTTGTAAAAATAACAGCTTTACTGTAGAAAAAAGCTGCAATTTATGATAATATCTTTAAAATAAAGCAAAGAGGATTGTTATGGCTGTTTCCGTTAAATTTATTAAGATAAACAAAAAAACAATAATATTGCTGGCAGTTTGTGCAGTTGTATTTATTATAGCTGCTGTTGCCGCAATAATCAGAATAAGTGCAGCATCTCACAAAGAAGCAAATTTTTTCAATACTTCTGCCGAATATGTTTCAGGTATAGATGTTTCTCAGCACAATGGTGAAATTGAATGGGATAAGGTTGCAGACAGTACGGATTTTGCAATAATCAGAGTAGCTTACCGCGGCTACGGCAATGGCGATATTTCTGCAGACAGCAGATATGAAGCAAATCTGAAATATGCCAATAAAAACAAGGTTCCCATGGGAGTGTATTTTTATTCTCAGGCAACCACTGTTCAGGAGGCAGAGGAGGAAGCCGAGTATACGCTTGATTTAATCAAGGGATATGATATTGATTTACCTGTTTTTATAGATTATGAATATCCTGTTGATGAGAACGGAAATCGCACAGGCAGACTTTTCAGTGCGAGTCTGTCAGGTAAGGAAACTGCCGATATCATTAATGCCTTTTGCGGCAAAATAACTGCAGCAGGCTATAAGGCAGGTGTATATGCTTCGTCATCGGTGTATAGCTTCGATATTAAAGTTTCTGCACTGAATAAGGATATTTTTATATGGGTTGCAGATTATAATTCCTCTGTAACCTATGTTGGTGAATATGATGTATGGCAGTATTCAAAAACAGGCACCTGTGACGGTGTAAGCAGCCAATATACAGATTTAAACTATTGGTACATAAAATAATTTTGATATCCGGGCGAACATTGTTCGCCCGTTTTTTGTTGACCTTTTATTTTTTATATGATAATATATTCCTATATATAATATTAATTAAAGCAAACTATAAACTCAACGGAGGACATATTATGAACAACACAGAAAAAACCATGGAAAAAATAGTTGCTCTTTGCAAGGGCAGGGGCTTTATTTTCCCGGGAAGTGATATTTACGGCGGTCTTGCAAACACATGGGATTACGGTCCTCTCGGAACAAGACTTAAAAATAACGTTAAGGATACCTGGAGAAAAAGATTTATTCAGGAAAGAAAGAACAGCTATGAGGTAGATGCAGATATTCTTATGCATCCGAGAGTTTGGGAGGCAAGCGGTCATGTATCTTCTTTCTCAGACCCGCTTCTTGACTGCAAGGAATGTAAAATGCGCCACAGAGCAGATAACCTTATTGATGATTTCAATCCTGATGCCCATGCAGACGGTATGACCAAGGAGGAAATGTTCCAGTATATTAAGGACAACAGCATTCCTTGCCCGAACTGCGGTAAACATAATTTTACAGATATCAGGGAATTTAACCTTATGTTCCAGACCTACAGAGGTGTTACGAACGACAGCAAGAGCGTTATCTATCTCCGTCCTGAAAATGCACAGGGTGAATATGTTAACTATGTAAATGTTCTTCGTACAATGAGAACAAAGCTTCCTTTCAGCATCGGTCAGATAGGCAAGGCGTTCAGAAACGAAATTACACCCGGTAACTTTACCTTCAGAACAATTGAATTTGAGCAGATGGAATTCCAGACCTTCTGCAAAGAGGGCACAGACAGTGACCTTTACGATTATTTCAAGGAATACGGCAGAAAGTATTTTGAAGATTTGGGAATTCCTGCAGATCATCTTCGCTTCCACGATCACGAAAAGCTTGCGCACTATGCAAAGGCAGCATGTGATATTGAATTCCTTTTCCCATTCGGCTGGGGCGAAATCAACGGCACGCACAACAGAACAGACTTTGACCTTACAAGGCATCAGGAATACAGCGGTCAGAAAATGGAATATCTTGATCCTGTTACCAACGAAAAGTTTATTCCTTATATCATTGAATCAACCTATGGTCTTGACAGAACTGTTCTTGCACTTCTCTGTGAGGCATATGATGAAGAGGTAATAGATGCTGAGAAGAATGATTCAAGAGTTGTGCTTCATCTCAGTCCTGCAGTTGCACCTTATAAGGCAGCAGTGCTTCCGCTTTCAAAGAAGCTTTCAGACAAAGCTTGGGAAGTCTGCGATATGTTAAGCAAGGAATTTATGACAGATTTTGACGAAACAGGTTCAATCGGCAAGCGTTACCGCCGTCAGGATGAAATCGGCACACCTTACTGCATTACCTATGATTTTGATTCTGAAGAGGATAACTGTGTAACTGTAAGAGACAGAGATACCATGGAGCAGGTAAGGCTTCCTATTTCTGAACTTGCAGCATTCATTAAGGAAAAAATTGAGTTTTAATTGAATTTGAAATGAGGATATTATGAATTTAGACAGACCGCTTATCAAGCTTCAGGCAAGGCAGCTTATAAAGGATAAGGTTCTTAAGCTTTTTGCAATTCAGATTATTATAGTGTTATGTGTTTCATTGGCATCAATAGTAAGTTCAGGAATAATGCAGATTTATTTTGTTACACATGGTTACGATGTATTTGAATCGTATGAAGATATGTATGATGATTACTTCGATATGTTTGATGACAACTATGATGATTACGGATACGATGATGACAGTGATTATTTTGACGACTTCGGCAGGGAAGAGTATAACTCCGATTTTTACAATTTCGGCAACGATAATAATGTGGCAATTGCACCTGTCAGCAATAAATCAGTTACAGCAAATGTGAGTGATATGATGGCGTATGCAGCTGTAAGTCAGATACTTTCAACAATCAGCTATATATGCACCATCATTCTTGCTCCGCTTGATGTTGTGCTTGCAGGTTACTTTGTTTTATTTGTCAGGGGCAGGAAAGTTGAAATAGATGATGGTGTTAAGGGGATATTTAAAAATACCTTCCATAATAATTATGGCAAAAAGCTTGGTCTTTACTTTTTAAGAAGTTTAATCGCAGGTTTGCTTGCATGTTTATTTATTATTCCGGGTATTGTATTTATGTACAGCTCATATTTTGCATTCCAGATTATGTGTGATTATCCGGAACTTTCACCAATGGATGCAATAAGAGTAAGCAAAAAGATGGTTCGCGGCAACCGCACAGAATTGTTTATTATGAACCTCAGCTTTATTCCGTGGCACTTGCTTTGCATTTTCATCTTCCCGATTGCTTACGTTATGCCTTATATAGCAACAACAGATGCTCTTTACTATGAAAATTTCCGCCTGCGTGCACTTCAGCAGGGCAGAATAACCGAGGATGATTTTCTTACTGATGCGCAGAGATATGCTAAGTATGCAGCACAGTATAATACTGCACCGAATTACAATAATCAGTATTACGCGCCAAATAACAATGGATATACTCAGCAGACATATTATAATGCAGCACCGCAGCAGGCTTCGTATCAGCAGCCGCAGAGTGCACCGTATAACACAGCGCCTCAGCAGACTCCGTTCCAACAGCCGCAAGGTACTCCGTATAATACACCGCAGCAGCCATTTGGACAGTCACAGGGTGCCGCATATAATCCGGCTCCGCAGCAACAACAGCCGGCGCAGCAGGCACCGCCAGCTGAACCTCAGCCTCAACCGCAGCAGACTGAGCAGACAGAGCCAACACAGGAAACAGAATCGGAACAATAAAATAAGTATAATGAAAGCGGCAGAGATTTTCTCTGCCGCTGTTTTTTATATTACCATTTATTATGAACCCGCTCAGCAAATACAAGCTTATCCTTAACCTCAATTTTTGTGCCGTTATCAAGAATGGCTGTTCCTGAAATCAGACCGAAAACCTGATGCGGAATCATACAGATAAGCTTTAAATCAACCGGTGCCTGGCGGTCTATAATCGGTTTGAAGGTCATTTCAAATCTGCCGTCAGATGATGTAAAGGTCCACGGCTCCATATATTTATAGGTTCCGTTTTCCATAGGAATGTTAAAGGTTATATCCTCAAGCTTATGTGATTTGCCGTTGTAAAACAGCATATTTTCACTTGCGGCAGATGTATTGCCGAAGCCGTAGCCGATGTTGAAGCCGAAAATATTTCCGTCTTCAAGCACCATCTGACCTGAGCCCCAATACCACGTGTTGTCATAGGTCCATACCCCTCTTCCCCAGTCGAGTGTGGCAAGTGATCCATTTTCTCTGTTGAATTCATAGCGTCTGCCGTCAAACTCAAAGAAGCCGTCAGCACGCATACAGTTGATTTTCTGATTGTAATAGAAATGCTTATCCTTATCAAACGGTGTAGCAATAACCATACTTTCCTCAGGTATTTCAGTTAAGGTAATATCAAAGGTAAGCGTTTTCTTCGTGTTGCAATAGTTTTTGTATGTACCTGAAAGGCGGCGCTTTGTGCCGTCATTTTCAAAGTTCATATCCAAGGTGCCAACCTTTGCACGAACATCTCCAACCTCGCTTGTTGCAGGCAGATTCAGTTTTCCGAGCGGGAAAAAGCCAAGCTCGGAATCATTTGTCTGCACAGGATTTTTGCCGAATTCAAGGTGGGAAACGGAAAGGCAGCTTACAAAGCCTGCATCTGAAAGTGTTAAACAAAGTGCATAATCCTGATTGCCTATGTAATAATAATCCCATTCCTTAATGCGGATTTTAGGTGCTTTAATATCATCACGGCTGTATTGCCATAGCAGTCTTTTTGCAAAGCCGGGCTCTGCAATATTTCCGTTTGAATCAAGTAACCTTTGTGGTTTTGTAATTTCGTGCTGCATAAAAATACCCCTCTAAAGTTTATTTCATCTTTATAGTAGCATATTTTCATCAAAATAAAAAGAAAAATTTATACATTTTATGTATTGATGTAAAAAATCTATCTGATTACACATTAGGCGGATAGGGTGGCAGTTTTATATGAATGCTCAGTATGCTGTTTTCATATTCTGCATAAATCGTGCCGCCCATCTGTTCAATAAGTGTGCGTGAAATAGCAAGTCCCAGCCCTGTTGAATTGTGTGCTGTTTCAACTGTGTAAAATCGGTCAAACAGCTTACTTATCTGTACCTTATCAAGACCCTTTGCAGTGTTTGAAAATATGATTTCGCCGCTTTCGGTTAAGGTAATGCTGAGATTTCCGCTGCTGTACTTAATTGCATTGTTAAGCAGATTTGAAAATATACGGCTGAGTGCCGAACAATTTGCAGTGCATATAATTTTTTCTTCAGGTATAGAAATGTCGGGTGTTATATTATGCTCAACAAGCGTGGCATAATAACCTGCCACGCTTTCTTCTAAAACATGATTAACAATTATTTTTTCTGTTTTAAATTCTTCATCGGTTGTAATGATAACGGAATATCTGAAAAGCTCTTCCGTAAGCTGCATAAGCATTTCACATCGGTCTTTGATTATATTGATATACCGCTCGGTTTCAGCCGATTTTTCCTGTTTTTCAAGCAAATCAATATAGCCGAAGATTGCTGTTAAGGGTGTTCGCAAATCGTGAGAAATATTGGTAACCGCATTTTTCAGCTCGGTATCGCCCTGCTGAAAGCGGTGACGCTCATTTCTCAGCTCGCGAAGCTGTCTGTTTATGCTGTTTGCAAGTGAACGCATATGTCTGTCACCCGATGATATATCTATCAGGGTATTTGTTTCGGTTATGAGTCTTTCTGCAAAGGCTGTTTCTATTTCATTTGCTGATTTTTTCAGCAAATATACTTTAACAATAAGTGCGGCAATAATCAGCATCGGTATGCAGATAACTGCCCATAACCAGATTTCCATAAAAGCTCCTTATTTTAAATTTTTTTTGCGAAATACAAATAATCCGCAGAAATTAGCGGCAACAGTAATTATAATTGAACAAATTATATTTAAAACGGGGTTGGTAATTTTTTGCTGGGCAAGCAGAATTCCCTGGCCTGTTGGTAAAAATTGCATCAGAAATTCATAAATCTTTCTCAAGTTTCCGCTTACATACAAAGGGTTCGGGCGTGGTTCACTAAGTTCAGGAACACCGTCAATTGTCAAGGCAAGCAAATCTTGTGTCATTTCCGGCTCCGCAAGCCGCTTATATATAATGCTTGCTGTCAGCATAAGTGCAAATGCAAACACCATTGCCGTAACGGCTGTTACCGATCTTCTTGTGCAGAGCATACTGAAGACTGTTAACAGTGAAACAAGTGCGGCAGACAGGCAGACACCAACAATAATATAGGTAATAAGCTCGCTTATTTTTCCCTTCCAGCCTCCTAAAAGCGGAATGCCTACACCAAAATCGCCTATAAAAATCATGGAATATATAATGAGCGAGCCTGTAAGACAGGTTATGAAGTTGGCAAGATAAATGTTTGTTCGTGTGTGACCGACAATCAGTTTGTTTCTTATCGTTCCGTTGCTGTATTCCTTTCCGATAAACATAGCAATAAATATTGCGTACACCATACCCATAGCCGGTATAGTTTGAAAAAGAAGAAAATTGAGTATTGTTTCTCCGTCTTCCGGGTAAACCGTCGCATCTATATAAGCATTATTAATCACTTCCGAAATACTGATCATAAGAACTGCCGCGGAAATAATCCAGAAGCTGACATCCTTTTTCATTCTGCTGAAATTAGCGGCTAATAGCTTACTCATTTCTGCCACCTCCTACAAGATTAACATAATAGCTTTCAAGGCTTTCGTCCTTATCCTGCATTGAAAGCACCTCACAGTTCATAGCGGATAATGCATTTGTTAAATGTGTTACATTAACCTTTGCATAAACATCTGCGGTAGTGGAAGAAAGTACTTTATATTCAATTTTCATTTCATCCAGCACATGTGCGAGAGCGGTTGTGTTTGTAACCTCCATACGAATGCATTTTCTGCAGGCGCTTTCCAAATCCTCTGCACTGATTTCCTTAATAATTCTGCCTGCGTCAATAAAGCCGTAATGTGTTGCAAGGCGAGAAAGTTCATCAAGAATATGACTTGAAATAAGCACGGTAATCTGCTTTTCGCGGTTAATCTTTAAAATAAGCTCTCTTATTTCAATAATTCCCTGTGGATCAAGCCCGTTAACAGGCTCGTCAAGCACAAGAAAATCAGGATCACCGACAAGGGCAATCGCAATTCCAAGACGCTGACGCATACCGAGTGAAAAGTTTTTAGCCTTCTTTTTGCCTGTGTTTTCAAGACCAACCAGTTCTAAAATTTCATTAAGTCCGTCAAAGCTCGGCAGACCCAAAATGCGGTATTGCTGTTTTAAGTTGTCTGTTGCTGTCATATCAAGATAGATAGACGGTGTTTCAACCACAGCACCCATTCGTCTGCGTGATTTTACAATATCCTTAGCATTGTTTTTTCTGCCGTAGATTGTGTAATCACCTGATGACGGCTCCTGAAGTCCGCAGATTAAGCGTATAAGTGTAGTTTTGCCTGCACCGTTTTTTCCGACGAAGCCGTAAATTGCTCCTTTCGGAACACTCATAGAAAGTCCGTTTAATGCCTTGAAGTGCCTGTAGTTTTTGCATAGGGCATTTATTTTTAAAACGTATTCCATAAGCTAACCTCCTTTTAGTTGATGCGTTTATTCTACACTCCTGTGGTTAAGAAAGCGGTAAAGAAAACCGTAAAGATTTTGTTAATTATCGGTAGGCAATAAAGAGAAATCTGCGCCTGTCAAAATGCATCATTAAAGCGAATTTAGTGTTTTTCACTGTTGCTATGCATTTTAAAGCCGATTCCCCAAACGGATTCTATATAGTCCTTATTGTTAATCTCCCGCAGCTTTTTGCGCAGATTGCTGATGTGAATTTTAAGCGAGCTTTCTGTGCAGTCTGGAGTATCCTCGCTGATTCTGTCCAGCAAAACGGATTTTGCAATTACCTGATTCGGATTTTTCATAAGCAGTTTTAAAATAGCATATTCCGTTCTTGTCAGCTTGACATCCTTTCCGCAAACAATTACGGAATGTGCAGACGTGTTGATTGCTATATCGTCAAAGGAAAGCGTTTGTGTACTGCCTGTCCCTGCACTGCGAAGCTGAACAGCAATTCGTGCAAGAAGCTCGCTTGTGTTAAATGGCTTTGTAATGTAATCTGCTGCACCGCCGAGCAGAAGAGATACCTTGTCCTGCACATCAACCTTTGCACTTACAACGATAACAGGTATGTCCTTGATTTTCGGCAGAACCTCTTCGCCGCTGAGTCCCGGCAGCATCAAGTCAAGCAGAACTAAATCCGGCACAGTGCCTGAAAGCAGCATTACGGCCTCTGTGCCCGAATAAGCACGCAGAATGCCGTAGCCCTCATTGGTGAGGACCTCTTCAAGCATATTGCCGATATGAATATCATCATCAATAATAAGAATTGTTTTCATATATATCACCAATTCTTATTTTACCACTGCTGCGTTCGTTTTAAAAGAACTTTAAGGGTTAAGAAAAAGTAAAAAATATGCTCCCAATAATTGGAGCATATTTTTTATGTATTTGTTTTTATAATTTGGAAATCGGAAGATATATTTCAATATACCTTCCCTCTTTATCAATCATTGTCCAGTTTGTGATATACAATTGATTTCTTTCATCGTCTAATTTGTATCCGCTGTTAGACAGCCATTCCTTATCAATAAGTGTCTGATAATATACATCCTTTAACTGCTCTGTAGGATACTTGCATTTTTCAGTAGTGATTTTGGCAAATAATCCACCGTCAAAATATACCTTTTCACAGTTGTTTGGAACATTGCTGCATTTTGAGCAAATGTAATGCGTGTATTGAGAATTATCAATTTTCTTATATACTTCATACCAGATGCGGTCATCTGTCATCATATCATTTTGCTCTTTTCTTGTTGCTTCCCATGCATCATCATCGTTATCCCAGCGGCTGTCAATATCCCTGTTCATATTACCGAATGCGGTGGTTTTAAAGCCTGTAAAGTCCTGACTTTCCAACCTGACTATTTCAAATTCCATTTTGCTTCCTCCGTTTACTTTAATTTCAAGTGTTATTTTGTTGAATAGATTCACCTTTGTTTTGCCCTTTTTTATTTCATTCGGATTGACACCGTGAAAATTCTTAAAAGCTCTTGAAAAGCCCTCACTGCTGTCATATCCGTATTTCAAGGCAATATCAAGCACCGTGCTTTTGCTGCTTATAAGTTCCAATGCGGCAAGAGTCAGTCTGCGGTTTCTTATGTATTCACCAACCGTATAGCCTGTGATACTGAGAAAGGTTTTCTGAAACTGTGCAATACGCATTGATGCAATTGTTTGCAAAGTATCATTGCTGATTTCCCCGGTTAAGTTTTTTTCAATATAATCAATGCCTTTCTGCAGGCTGCAAACCTGATTCATCATTCAACCTCCTTTCAACACCATTTTAGTAAACGGAAATTATTTTTTCTTGATAATTAAGAATTGTTTTTATCGGTTATGACTTTCTTTAGTCAGAGCTACAAAATTATTATATATCTTGGTAAATGTTATTTCAATATTCATAATTTTTTCATAACCTATACTCGATATAATAAAAAATAAAACCCAAACCATATCGGTTTGGGTTTCGTGATTGATAAATAATTATCTCTTTGAGAACTTTTCGCCCTGCAAAACGCCCGATGTTACAGGGTTTCTTTTCATTTTTGTTGCTTATGTAATTATTCACGGTAGCGGCATAACTTGATTATTTTGCAAAACAATGATATATTGTTAGTAAATTTGAAAGGAAATTTATTATGAAACTCTGCATTGAAAAGGCTCCATGCAAAGTCTGAGGGACGAGGTTGCATGGAGAAATAAATATTCATTTCGTCCGAACGGACTTTGCATTTTATTTAAAATGATTTTTTAATTAAGGAGCAAAGTCAAATGAATTTAATAAAAACTACTTTTAAAGAATTAAAATATTTTTTGATTCTCTGGTCAACACAGGCATTATCACAATTAGGCAGTTCGCTGACGAATTATGCACTTATAGTATGGTCATACACCGTCAAAGGCTCTGCATTGACCACAGCTTTATTATCCGTTTGCTCGTATGCACCATATGTTATTATGAGTATTTTTGCGGGTTCGCTCAGTGATAAGTGGAATAAAAAAGTCACAATGCTTGTTAGTGATACTTTTGCCGCATTATGTACAATTTCAATTTTTATTTTGCTGAAAACGGGCAGACTTGAAATTTGGCATCTGTATTGCATAAATGCGCTAAATGGACTGATGAATACAGTTCAGCAACCTGCGTCAGATGTTGCAATCACACGGTTAACACCTAAAAAGCATTATCAAAAGGTCAGCGGACTGCGTTCATTTTCAAATTCGCTGATAGGTATTCTTACCCCGATAATTGCAACTGCTGTTCTGTCTTTTACAAATCTGCAAACAATTATATATATTGATTTGCTTACTTTTGTAATTGCTTTTATATCGTTAGCCTTTTTTGTTAAAATAACTGAAAACAAAGCTGATGAAACTACAGATTCGTTTTTAACTTTAACAAAGAGCGGACTTACTTATTTGAAGCAGAACAGAGGTATTTTAGATTTAATACTTTTTTTAGCTTGTATAAATCTTATCGCATCAATGTATAATGCCGCGTTTCCTGCGATGATATTGTCAAAGGACAATGGTGGTGAAACTGCACTCGGAACAGTAAATGCATTTATAGGTGCTGCTACACTTATAGGTAGTGTTATCGCATCAATAATGCCAACACCCAAAAGCAGAGTCAGGGTTATCTGCAATACCTTACTTATAGCAATGAGTACGGAAAACTTCTTCCTTGCTTTTGGCAAAACTCTGCCGTTATGGTGTATCGGCGGAATTTTAGGCTGGTTGTGCATCCCGATTATGAATGCGAATATGGATGTTTTATTTCGTGAACGTATCCCTGTTCAGATGCAGGGCAGAGTTTATGCGGCAAGAAATACTTTTCAGTTTTTCACAATTCCGCTTGGTTATATCCTCGGTGGATTTCTTGTTGACAGGGTATTCGAACCGTTTATGGAAAAAAACAGTAGTATTATATTGTCAGCGTTATTCGGAACAAACAAGGGCTCAGGGGCAGCGTTTCTGTTTTTGTTTTTAGCGTTTGCAGGAATTGCAATTTGCATTGTGTTCAGAAAAGATAAAAATATTTGGAAGCTTGAATAACTAAAAGATGCAGTCGAGAAATCGACTGCATTATCTATTTATTATCTAAAATAAATTCATAGGTATTAAAACATACATTTCCAATTTGCTCAATAAATTCCCATTTCTCACCGGTGAATTTAAAGCCGAATTGATTATAGAGCTTTTCGGCAGGCAGATTCCCTTTAACAACATCAAGAATAATTTTGTGGTTTTCTCGTTCTTCGGCAATCTGAAGCAGTTTTTTCATCATTTCCTTGCCTAAATGCTGTTTGCGGTAATCAGGGTGTATCGCCAGCAAATGCAAAGCGGAATAATCATTATGATTAGTTACCGCCATTGCACCAACGATTTTATTATCATAAACAGCTATATACATCTCATTATTATTTATATGATTTTCTATATCCTTAATACAGGGGTGACTTCCGATTACCCACAACGGCGTATATTTTTCATTTTCAAGTGCCTTGCATACTATTCTGTAAAAATTGTATATCAGATTGAGTTCTTCAATTTCAGCAAGTTTTACTTCAGCGTTCATAATTTTCCTCCGAAAAAGCCGTATACACTAAAAAAGTAAATCCCCAAATCGAATAGATTTGAGGATTTGTATTTGATAAATAATTATCGTTTTGAGAACTGCGGTGCACGGCGAGCTGCCTTGAGACCGTATTTCTTTCTTTCCTTCATACGTGGGTCACGAGTGAGGAAGCCTGCCTTCTTAAGAGCAGGACGAAGTGATTCGTCATACTGAAGAAGAGCTCTTGCGATACCGTGGCGGATAGCACCTGCCTGGCCTGTTACACCGCCGCCGTTTACACGGCAAACAATATCAAACTTTTCAGTTGTATCTGTAAGGTTAAGCGGCTGGCGAACAATAAGCTTAAGTGTGCCAAGACCGAAATAATCATCAATATCTCTGTCATTAATGGTGATTTTACCTGTTCCTGCATATACACGAACACGTGCTACAGATTCTTTTCTTCTGCCTGTGCCGTAGAAATAAGGATTTGTTTCGTACATAATCTATAAACCTCCCTTACATTTCCCAAGCTTCAGGCTTCTGAGCCTCGTGCTTGTGTTCTGCACCCTTGTAAATGTGGCATCTTGTAAGCTGCTTTCTGCCCTGTGTTGTGCTTGGAAGCATACCCTTAACAGCAAGCTCCATAGCAAAATCACTTTTTTCATTCATAAGTGTGCCGTATTTAACTTCTTTAAGGTTACCAATATAGCCTGTGTGATGCTGATAAAGCTTCTTGTTAAGCTTGTCGCCTGTAAGAACTGCCTTATCTGTGTTAATAATGATAACGAAATCGCCGCAATCTACATTTGGAGTAAAGATTGGCTTGTGCTTTCCGCGAAGAAGAACTGCTGCTTCAGCTGCAACTCTTCCAAGAGGCTTGCCCTCTGCGTCAATAACATACCACTTGCGCTCAACTTCGTTAGCCTTTGGCATAAATGTTGACATTTTCGTTTCCTCCGTTGAATAGTTAATTACATTTTTAATGCGTGGGAATATAATAGCACAAGAAGTTTTTTTCGTCAACATCAAATTTAAAATAATATGGAGTTGCTCCGTTTTTCTCTTGTTTTCTCTTGTTTTTATATGATTTTCTGATTTATAATTTACAAAAAGGTGGTGTTTTTTTGGATCCGTGTGCCGTAAATATGTCCGTTTCCGCGCTGGCGTGTGCCATTGCAAAGGGTAAAACAAGTGCTGAAATTTCAGCACTGAGCGCTTTTTTTACTCAGCTAGGCGATTCTCTTGATACAATTGTTTCTTTTGGTGAGCTGAATGAAAGCTGCTGTGATAATAAAAATTAATATTCCTACTCATTTTGTATGAAATATATTGAATTTACAGTTATAATTTGGTATATTAATAATCTTAGAGAGGTAATATAAAATGAAAATATCAGAAATATTAAAAAATAATAAGGTAACCGTTTCTTTTGAGATGTTTCCTCCGAAAGAATGGAGCAAAATTGAAAACACAAAGGCAGTTGTGCGTGAGATGTCCAAAGCGAAGCCTGCATTTATGAGCGTAACCTATGGCGCCGCAGGTACTACATCCGGCTTTACAACGGAAATTGCAAATGAAATCAAGGCACGTGGTGTAACACCGCTTTCGCATTTAACCTGTCTTACTTCAACAAAGGATAAAATTTCAAGTGTAATAAATGAGCTTAAGCAAAATAATATTGAAAATATCCTTGCTCTTCGCGGAGATATTCCAAAGGACTTCGTTTTCCCTGATGAGCAGCATTTTCATTATGCATATGAGCTTGTAAACACAATCAAAGAGCAGGGTGATTTCTGCATAGGCGGTGCCTGTTATCCGGAGGTTCATCCGGAAAGTGCAAATAAGGTTGAGGATATTCAGTATCTTAAGGAAAAGGTTGACTGCGGTCTTGACTTTATAACAACTCAGATGTTTTTTGATAATGATGTTTTCTACAATTTCAGGGAAAACTGTGCAATAAAGGGTATAAATATTCCGATTATCGCGGGAATTATGCCGATTACAAATGCAAATCAGATTAAGAGAAGCGTAGAACTTTCGGGCTGTAAATTCCCGAAGAAATTTGAGAAAATAATTGAACGCTTCGGTGAAAATCCTGCTGCTATGAAACAGGCAGGTATAATTTATGCTACTGAGCAGATTATAGATTTAATGGCAAATGGGCAGAATAATATTCATATCTATACTATGAACAAGCCCGATGTTGCCGAGGCAATAATGAAAGGTCTGTCAGAAATTATAAATGAATAAACAGGAAATTTTAAGGTATCTTCGCACCAACAGCAAGGTGCAGGATGAAGCACTTTTAAAGCTGATAGATGATGCGATGGAAGAGGTTAACCGCACAGTTAAACCCAAAAGCATTTACAGAATATTTGACTGCAGGGTTACCGAAGAGGCTCTTATAATTGAAAACTTTGAATTCAAAAGCAGGCGTCTTGCAGAAAACCTCAAAGGCTGTACAAGGGTTGCCTTACTCGGTGCAACACTCGGCACAGAGGGAGACAGACTGCTTCGCACATATTCATCTGAGGGAGCAAGGCTTGTTATTATGCAGGCGGTGCTTGCCTCCAAAATTGAAGAAATATGCGATGCAGTGCAGGAAAATATTGAAACAGAAAACAAGATTAAAACAAGGCAAAGGTATTCACCCGGTTATTTTGACCTTGATATATCCGAGCAGAAGAAAATTTTTGCCTTGCTTGATATAACAAAACGCTGCGGTATTACCTTAACGGACACTTGTCAGATGATACCGACAAAATCAGTAACAGCATTTACGGGAATTGATTATGAAGATTAAATTTTTTGACGGAAGCATGGGAACAATGCTTCAATCGGCAGGATTGAAGGCAGGCGAGCTTCCTGAACTGCTTAATTTAACAGATGAGGAAAAGGTGTTTGCCGTTCATAAGGCATACGCTTCAATCGGCTCTGAATATATAACAACAAACACATTCGGTGCAAACAGCCTCAAAATGGATAACTATGCTGAGGTAATCAGAAAAGGTGTTGAGATTGCAAAAAGAGCCGGCAAAAAGGTTGCGCTTGATATAGGACCTACAGGCAAGCTGTTAAAGCCAATGGGTGATCTTGATTTTGAAAAGGCAATTGAAGTTTTTGCACAGGTTGTAAATGCAGGTAAGGACGGATCGGATGTTATTCTCATTGAAACAATGAGCGATACTTATGAGATTAAAGCCGCAGTGCTTGCTGCAAAGGAAAACAGCAGTCTGCCGGTTATTGTTACAATGATTTTTGATGAAAATGCAAGGCTTCTTACGGGTGCAGACATAAAAACGGCAGTAACAATGCTTGAAGGTCTCGGTGTAGATGCAGTAGGTTTTAACTGCGGTCTCGGGCCGAAGCAGATGATTGCATTTGTTGAGGAAATCAGAAGATGGACAAGTCTGCCGATTATTGTTCAGCCGAATGCAGGTTTGCCTGAAAGTGTTAACGGACAAACGATTTTCAATGTTTCACCAACGGAATTTGCCGAGGATATGAAGAAGATTGCACAGCTTGGTGTTTCCTATCTCGGCGGCTGCTGCGGAACAACTCCGAAGCACCTTGAAGAAATGATTAAGCTTTGCAGCAGTATACCTGCAAATGTGCCCGACAGAAAAAATTTGAGCCTTGTTTCGTCTTACAGTGAAACAGTTGAGCTTGGCACAAAGCCTGTTGTTATAGGTGAAAGAATTAATCCAACGGGCAAAAAGCTGTTTAAAGAGGCTCTGCGCAGAAATGATATAGATTATATTATAAAAGAGGGCATTTCTCAGAAAGAGGCAGGTGCGCATATTCTTGATGTGAATGTAGGCTTGCCTGAAATAGATGAAACGGCAATGATGAAAAGTGCTGTTTATAATTTGCAGAGCGTTCTTTCAACCCCTTTGCAGATAGATACAACAGATATAACTGCACTTGAAGCGGCACTTCGTCTTTATAACGGAAAGCCTATGCTCAATTCCGTTAACGGTAAGGAACACAATATGAAAGAGGTTTTCCCTCTTGCAAAAAAATACGGCAGTGTTGTTGTGTGTCTTTGCCTCGATGAAAACGGCATTCCCGATTCGGCAGAGGGCAGAATTAAAATTGCGGAAAAAATTATAAATACCGCGGCAGAATATGGTATTGAGAAAAAGGATCTTATTGTTGATGCGCTTACCATGACAATCAGCACGGATAAGAATAATTCTATTGAAACACTCAAGGCTGTTAAATATATTAAAGAGGTTCTTGGGGTCAATACCGTTTTAGGCGTATCCAATATTTCCTTCGGATTGCCTAAAAGAGATGCAATAAATACAGCGTTTTTCACACTTGCACTTCAGAGCGGTCTTTCGGCAGGTATTATTAACCCTAAATCACAGGCAATGATGAATGCTTATTATTCATACAATGCACTTGCTGCACTGGATGATAACTGTGCCGAATATATAGAAAGCGTAACGGTTTCGGACGTGCCTGCGGCTGACACAAAGGTAACGCTTCATACAGCAATCGTTAAGGGTATGAGAGAGGAAGCATCAGCCTGTGCAGGAGAGCTTCTGAAAACAACGGCCTCGCTTGATGTTATAAATCAGCATATTATACCTGCCCTTGATGAGGTAGGGGCGGGTTTTGAAGCAAATAAAATCTTTCTTCCCCAGCTTCTTATGAGTGCCGATTCGGCTAAGGCAGCCTTTGATGTTATCAAGGAATCAATGATACTTTCAGGCAAGAAGGAAAAAAGCGGTAATAAGATTGTTTTGGCAACCGTTCACGGTGATATTCACGATATAGGCAAAAACATTGTTAAGGTACTGCTTTCAAACTATGGCTTTGATGTTATAGATCTCGGAAAGGATGTTCCCGAGGAGGAAGTATTAAAAGCGGTTATTGAAAATGATGTTAAGCTTGTGGGGCTTTCCGCATTAATGACAACTACGGTTCCGTCCATGGAAAAAACCATTCAGCTTCTGCACGAACAGACGGATGCCAAAATATTTGTAGGCGGCGCAGTGCTTACACAGTCCTATGCCGATATGATTCATGCGGATTGGTATACGAAGGATGCAATGGAAAGTGTGCGTGTTGCAAAAGAATTTTTTGCATAATTGATACGGATATATTATAATGTATTAAATTATTGTATGGAGATACAGATATGATTGAATTAAAGGATGTTGAATTCAGGGTTGAGTCTGCAAAGGGCAAGCTTGAAATCATAGACAAAATTAATTTGAAGATAGACAGCGGTAAGTTTATTGTTATAACAGGACCTAACGGCGGCGGTAAATCAACACTTGCAAAGCTGATTATGGGCATTGAAAAGCCAACCTCGGGCAAGATTCTTTTTGACGGAATTGATATTACGGATATGCCTATCAATGAAAGGGCAAAGCTCGGCATCGGCTACGGCTTTCAGACACCTCCGCGTTTTAAAGGGCTTACAGTTCGTAAGCTTTTGAGCCTTGCGCACGGCAGTGAGCTTCCGAGCGATGAATGCTCTGCTTACCTTACAAGTGTGGGGCTTTGTTCTGCCGATTATCTTAACAGAGAGGTTGATTCTTCTCTTTCGGGCGGCGAGGTAAAAAGAATAGAGATTGCTTCGCTTATGGCAAGAAATCTTAAGCTTGCAATTTATGATGAGCCGGAGGCAGGTATTGATTTGTGGAGCTTTGCCAAGCTTGTTGAAAGCTTTAAGGCAATTTCTAAAACCCGCCATGAAAGCGTGCTTATCATCAGTCATCAGGAGCGTATTATGCAGCTTGCAGATGAAATTGTTATTATTGCAGGCGGTAAAATTGCGAAGCAGGGTCCGAAGGATGAAATTTTCCCGGAGCTTTTAACACAGCTTGGAACTGAAAGCAATTGTGCTTTCAGAAAGGAGGTATAACGCGATGCTTAAAGTAGATTCAGATATGCTTAAAACAATTGCAGACCTTCACGAAGTGCCGCAGGGTGCATATAACATTAGAAAAAACGGTGCTGCAATGGGCAGAAGAAGCACCGAGCATATCCAGATTATTCCTAAAGAAGATAAGCCGGGTATTGATATTAAAATTGCACCGAATACTAAAAATGAAAGTGTGCACATTCCCGTTATTCTTTCGGAAAGCGGAATGACAGATGTTGTTTACAATGATTTTTACATTGGTGAAAATGCGGATGTTGTTATTGTGGCAGGCTGCGGAATCCATAATTCAGGCAGTGAAAAAAGCCAGCACGACGGTATTCATACCTTTTATTTGGAAAAGGGTGCAAAGGTTAAATATGTTGAAAAGCATTACGGCGAGGGTGAGGGTACAGGTGCCAGAATTTTAAACCCTGTTACAGTTGTTAATCTTGCTGAAAATGCTGTTGCAGAAATGGAAATGGTGCAGATTAAGGGTGTTGATTCCACAAAAAGAGATACAACGGCAAATCTTGAAAAGGGTGCAAAGCTTACCATTACCGAAAGGCTGATGACGCACGGAAAGCAGTTTGCCGAATCAAATGTCGAAATCAATATGAACGGCGAGGAATCTGTTTGTCAGATTGTAAGCCGAAGTGTAGGCAAAAATGATTCCGTGCAGGTGTTTCACCCAAGAGTTGTGGGTAACAGTGCCTGCCGTGCTCACGTTCAGTGTGATTCAATTATTATGGATAATGCAAAGATTGCATCTATCCCCGAAATAGATGCAACAAATGCAGATGCTCAGCTTGTGCACGAGGCGGCAATAGGCAAAATCAATTCGGATCAGCTCTTAAAGCTGATGACCTTCGGTATGAACGAAGAGGAAGCAGAGGAAGTAATTGTTCAGGGCTTCCTGAAATAAAATGTTTGTTTGAGAGGGCTTTATGCCCTCTCTTTTTTATTTTTTCTTTACATTTTCATTACCGCGTTTAAATTTTATAGCTGTTAAATATAGTTAACGGGTTATCTTATGACGATTTATATGTTATACTGTTGAAAGGGAGTGATGTTAATGGAAACTATACTGGTTTGTGATGATGACAAGGCAATTCTTGATTCTATAGAAATCTATCTGAAGCTGGAGGGCTATCATGTTTTAAAGGCGGAGGACGGCATTCAGGCACTTGAGCTGATTCAGAGCAATGAAATTCATTGCCTTGTGCTTGATATTATGATGCCGAGAATGGATGGTCTGCAGACTACGCTTAAAATAAGAGAAAATTATAATTTTCCTATTATAATGCTTTCTGCAAAGTCTGAGGATACGGATAAAATAGCAGGTCTTGGCTTCGGAGCAGATGATTATGTAACAAAGCCGTTTAACCCTCTTGAGCTTGTTGCAAGGGTTAAATCACAGATAAGAAGATATATTTCTTTTTCGGGCTTTGTGCAGAAGAAAACGCAGATTGTTACGGGCGGTTTAATTGTGGATACAGATGCCAAAACCGTTTCGGTAGACGGCGAAAGTATTAAACTGACCGCAACGGAATATATGATTCTTGAATACCTGTGCAAAAATATGGGCAGGGTGCTTTCTTCGGGTCAGATTTATGAAGCCGTGTGGAATGAACCATCCTTTCGCTCTGAAAAAACAGTAACGGTACATATAAAGAATATAAGAGAAAAGATTGAAATAAATCCGAAAGACCCGAAATATATTAAGGTGGTGTATGGTCTTGGATACAAAGTGGAAAAAATATAAATACAGTGGTGTAAATAAGGCACTGTGTGTGCTTGTGGCATGCTTTTTTGCTGTTGCTTTTATGCTGAATATAATGTCCTTTGTAAAGTATGCAGCTTTTTTTGAAGATGATTTATTTAATTCGGATAAGGTTGGTTTTTATAATAGCCATGTATTTGAATACACATTTAGTATAGATATTGATTCTGTATTTTATTATACTAATATTGATGCAGAAAATAAGGTGTATGAAGCGGCTAAAGCTGAGTATGTTGAAGAAGGTCTGGCGGCTTATAAAGAGGCAGAGCAAAAATGCCGTAAATCTGCCGATGAAATTGAAAATTATCAAAGCAGCTATAATTACTTATATGATGAAAATTATGAGTATTATGAAACAACAGAGGCTCGTTATTCAAATGGTTATTACGAGGGGGATAACGGATATTATTATACGAAAACCTTCAGATTTGATAATTTTGGCGTTACGGATAATGTTAATGAAGGAATGGATTTTGGCCACAGTGATGAAATGGCAATGGAATTACTGGAGAGTTATTATGGCAGAACGAATGAATCGTGGTTACAAGATTCCTACAGGAATATAGACAATGACTATAAGAATTTAAAAAATATTCAGTATTATGCGGAAAATGCCGACGGCACAGTAGTTACGAACGTAAACGACAAGGATACTTTTATAAACAGTGTTAAAAGTGGAACAGGTGACTATATTGCCTATGAAGCAGGTCGCCTGTCCTACAGCTCGAATTTAGAGGGAGTTGCTTTTTATTTAGGATTAGCTCATACGGAAAAAGCAGACTGTAGCATATATTTTTTAGTGGATTCTGAATTTTCACAGGATGATATGTATGCAGAACTATATGCCGATTATCAGGAAGCGTGTGATATTAACATTAATTTTGTTATTGCCAATGTTTTTATATCTATAATCGGTATGATTGCATTTGCAGTTATTTCCTGCCGCCTTGCAGGGCATACAGAGAAGGGTGTTTCAACAGCGGTGCTTGATAAATTGCCTGCCGATTTTCATTTTGCACTTATGGGTGCATTCGTTGCCGCAATTGTAACAGGAGCAGTCGTTCTTATAGTTGAGTACAGTAATATATACGGCAGGGAAGGTTTTGTAGACGCACTCATATTAAACGTTTTAAAAAGCACCTGGCCTGCCGTTCTTTTTGCCGGTGCAGGTATAGCAGTTTATCTCCTGATTTTAAGCTTTGCTGCTTCACTTTCAAGAGCATTTAAGGCGGGGCTGCCGATTTTCAAAAATCTGCTTATTGTAAGGCTGGTCAATCTTATATGGAAAATTTTTGTTTACATTTTTAAAACGTTCTTCAAGTTTTGCAAAATGGTGCTGAGAGGTATTGTAAAATTTTTCGGTACAATTGGTTTCAAACCGAAAAAGCTGAATAAAAAAACCGTTATGGCAACAGTTTTTTATATGCTGTTTAATATTTTTTCATTCATTATCATTGCATTGCTTGTTTGTGCTTACGATGGCTTTGCCAATTTCTGCGGTGCACTCGGAATACTTGTGCTTCTGGGAATAGACAGCTTTCTTATCTACAAGGCGGTTAAGTATATGAAGGCACTTGATGATGTTATTTCAACAAGTGAAAAAAGAGAACCGCTCCCATATTCAGCAGATAAGCTGCCCGAAAGCCTCAGAATTCTTGCAAACAGTCTTGAAGCAACAAATGCAGAACTGCAGAATGCGGTAATTAAGGCAGTTAAGGATGAACGCACAAAAACAGAGCTTATCACAAATGTTTCCCACGATTTAAAAACGCCGCTTACATCCGTTATAAACTATATTGATTTGCTTCAGAAGTGCAATATTGAGGATGAAGATGCAAAGAAATATATGCAGGTTATTGATGAGAAATCTAAAAAACTTAAAAGGCTTATTGAGGATCTTATTGAAGCATCAAAGGTATCCTCGGGCAATGTAACAATCAATAAAACAAAGCTTAACCTGAATGAGCTTGCAGCACAGGCGGTTGTTGAGGAACAGTCTGATATTGAAAAGAACGATCTTCAGCTTATTTTTGAAGAATCAACCTCAAAGCACATTGTTTTTGCAGACGGCACAAAGATTTACCGTGTGTTTGAAAATTTGCTTTCAAATGCAAGAAAGTATTCTGCCCCCGGCTCCCGTGTTTACGCAAGGGTGTATTCCGATGAAAAATTCGGTTATTTTGAAATTAAAAATATTTCAAAGGAACCGCTCAACATTTCTGCTGATGAATTAACAGAACGCTTTGTCCGCGGGGATAAATCAAGAAGTGAGGACGGAAACGGACTTGGTTTATCCATAGCCAAAGAGCTTTGCAGACTAAATGACGGTGAACTTATCATTACGATAGACGGTGATTTGTTTAAGGCAACCGTTAAAATTCCAAAGGAATAATAATCAGCTTTAATATTTTTTACAATCAAATGCGTTTTGTAAAAAAATTATTGACAAATAAACTTTTCCCCCTCATAATTATATATAAGGGGGAAATTTTTATGGAGAAAATTAAATCAACTAAACTCGGCGCAAAAATCTGGATAAGTATCATTGTTTTCGGCTTTATCGGTCAGCTTGCATGGGTAATTGAAAATATGTATTTCAATGTTTACCTTTTTAACGAAATCGGCGGTACCTCAAAGGATATTGCGGCAATGGTTGCAGCATCTGCAATTACAGCGGCGGTAACAACTCTGTTTATGGGCGCTCTTTCCGATAAGCTGGGAAAGCGTAAGGTTTTCATAACCTTTGGCTTTGTAATATGGGGTTTTGTAACGGCATCCTTCGGTCTTATCACCGTTGAAAACACAAGCAAAATCTTCCACACTGCAAATGCTGTTGCAACGGCGGCAATGCTTATTGTTATTATGGACTGTGTTATGACTTTCTTTGGCTCAACCGCGTCAGATGCCGCTTTCAACAGCTGGATAACGGATGTCACGGATGATACAAACAGAGGTAAAACGGAAACTGTTTTAGGTGCAATGCCGCTTTTCTCAATGCTTCTTGTTTTCGGCGGCCTTGATTTCTTAACCAAAAATCATCAGTGGAATATTTTCTATTATATAGTAGGCGGTATTACGGCAGCGGGCGGTATTCTTGGCTTCTTCCTTATTAAAGATAAACCGAATATGAAGGTTAATGATGAAAATTATTTCAAAAATATTTTCTACGGCTTTAAGCTGTCAACCGTTAAGTCTAATAAAATACTTTATATAACATTTATTGTTTATGTGATTCTGAACTGTTCATATCAGATTTTTATGCCTTACATAATTATTTATATTGAAAAATGTCTTGGGATTACGGATTATGCAATTCCTCTTGGTGCAATTCTTATTCTTGCGGCTGTTATTTCAGTGCTTTCGGGCAAGTATATAGATAAATTCGGCAAGGTTAAGTTTATGCTTCCGTCTATTATCATTCTTTCAATCGGCTTTCTTGCAATGTATTTTGTTAAGCCGGGTGCGCATATGGCCCTGCTTATTGCTGCGGGCACAATTATGATGGGTGCATTCCTTATTACATCTTCTGCTGTAAGCGGTACAATCCGTGATTACACACCGGAGGATAAGGTTGGTGCTTTTCAGGGCATAAGAATGGTGTTCCAGGTGCTTATTCCTATGATAGTAGGTCCGTCAATCGGCTCTGCCGTTATTGAAAACAATCAGCTTACCTATGAAGAATTCGGTGTTGTTAAGCATATTCCTACTCCGGGAATCTTTCTTGCCGCCGCAATTGTTGCCGTAATTTCAGTTGTTCCCGCTCTGGTTCTTTTAAAGAAAACAAATGCATTAAAGAAAGACTAAAAATTGAAATAAACCGACTTTCTTTTTGTTAAGAATTAACAAACTTAAATTATTGGAAAAAAGTTCTTGATATTCGGGGACAAACAGTATAAAATATAATACGATAAAATATTGTCAAACAATATTTTAAAAAAATCAATATTTTTTCGGAGGTATTCCAAATGGTAAAGGTTGCTATTAATGGTTTCGGCCGTATCGGTCGTCTTGCATTCCGTCAGATGTTCGGTGCTGAAGGCTACGAAGTTGTTGCTATCAACGATCTTACAAGCCCAAAGATGCTTGCTCATCTTCTTAAGTATGACTCATCACAGGGTAAGTATGCTCTTGCTGATACAGTTGAAGCTAAAGAAACATCAATCGTTGTTGATGGTAAGGAAATTGAAATTTATGCAAAGGCTAACGCTGAAGAGCTTCCTTGGGGCGAGCTTGGTGTAGACGTTGTTCTTGAATGCACAGGCTTCTACTGCTCAAAGGATAAGGCTTCTGCTCATATTAAGGCAGGCGCTCGCAAGGTTGTTATTTCTGCTCCTGCAGGTAATGATCTTCCAACAATCGTTTACAATGTAAACCACGATACACTCGCAGCAGAGGATACAGTTATTTCTGCTGCTTCCTGCACAACAAACTGCCTTGCTCCTATGGCAAAGGCTCTTAACGATTATGCAGAGGTACAGAGTGGTATCATGTGCACAATCCACGCTTACACAGGCGATCAGATGACTCTTGACGGTCCTCAGAGAAAAGGCGATCTTCGTCGTTCTCGTGCTGCTGCAGTTAACATTGTTCCTAACTCAACAGGTGCTGCAAAGGCTATCGGTCTTGTAATTCCTGAGCTCAACGGCAAGCTTATCGGTTCTGCTCAGCGTGTTCCTACTCCAACAGGTTCAACAACAATCCTTACAGCTGTTGTTAAGGGCAATGATGTTACTGTTGAAGGCATCAATGCTGCTATGAAGGCTGCTGCAAACGAAAGCTTTGGCTACAACACTGATGAAATCGTTTCTTCAGATATTGTTGGTATGCGTTACGGCTCACTCTTTGATGCTACTCAGACAATGGTTCTTCCAATCGGTGAAGGTCTTTATGAGGTTCAGGTTGTTTCTTGGTATGATAATGAGAACAGCTACACATCACAGATGGTTCGCACAATCAAGTACTTCTCAGAGCTTGGCTAAGCCGAACAACTGAAAAAGCTATAAAATTAAGCGAGGTTGCAAAACCTCGCTTTTTTTTATGGATTTATTTATATAAAAAACAGGAGGGCATTTGCCCTCCCTGTAATTATGTTAATTATTCAGCTGCTATATAAGCACTTGCAGTACTTGTTGTAAGGTTATCAACATACCATGTACTGCCTATTTTAACTTCGTAAACCTTTACAGAGGTTATAACATCTCCGTTTTCAAGTGCAACGTCAACTGTAACTGCGGTTGCTGCGGTAATATCATCAGCAGAAATACCATAGCTTGCAAGGGTATCTGTATCAAGTGCTGCCTTATAAGTGTCAATATCGGTGATTTCCTCGGTTTCTTTAACAGATGTGGTAAATTTATAGTTTTCACCGTAAATTGTCTGATAAAGACCTGTTGATTCTTTCTGAGTAACGGTTACGCCGTCATCTGCAATTACCTCTTCAGTACCTGTAAGTGAGTTGCCATAGGACACTACATTTGACTCAAACGCGGTAAAGAATACTTCATCGCTCATATATTCGTCGCCGAACATAGCCTTTCTTGTTTCCACAAGCTTGCTGATGTAGTTTGTGAATACTGCATCATAGTTATCCCATCCGTATGTTTCAATAAGTTCAACATAGTAAGGATACATAGCCTCTGTAAGATCACCGGTAAGTGAACCGTCATCATTTTTTGTTGCATCTGATTTGAATGCATCAGTATCGTATCCGTTTTCTTTCAGTTTATCAAAAGCCTTGCTGTCCATTCCAACCTCATAGCCCGGATATACTACAGGATAAATATATTGCTTACGGATGAAATCTCCGTATTTATCACCCTGAGGAAGCATAGTGTATTTGTAAGCGTTATAGCCGTCACCCTTCTGAGCAATGGAGTCTGTGTAGTTTACAGCAACCTTTTCAGGATCAAAAGCAACGTATTTGCTTTTGAATGTGAAAGCTGCAAGCAATACCAAAACAACTGTTACAATAACAAAAACTGCTACGACATAGAGTCCGTAATTGAATTTTTTATTTTCATTAGCCATATCAATTACCTCCTCCGTTATTCTGCAGCTGCTTCATCGGCAGCGTTATCAGCAGTGTTTTCTGAATTAGCGGCAGCACGGCGTTCCTGAAGAGCGGCTGTAATCATTTCCTTCTTCTTGCCAACATTATCATAGAAGAAAATCGGCACCATCTGAAGAAGTACGAATACGGCAGGAATGATTGTGTAAATCATAAGCATTCTGTTAAGAGTTGTATCAGTCTGTGCTGCATAAGCAACGTTAACATCTGTTGAAACCTGATACTGTGACCATGTGTAAAGAAGCCATGGGCCAAGTCCCTTGGTTAATGCAGAAGCAATCTTTGAGAAAAGTCCGTAGCCTGCATAAGCAATACCGTCCTGACGTTTGCCTGTTTTGTATTCAATTTCGTCAACGCAGTCTGCAATCATAATGTTCGGAGTGGTGTTTGTGTTACCGTGCTGTAAACCGCAGAAGAAGTTGATGATAAGGAACGGAACAATAAGTGTTTTGTTGAATCCTACAGTGCTTGATACCAGGTAAAGAATTGCCAGTGAGCTTGCACCGTAAATACAGAATAAAATATAGGTCTGCTTTGTTGAGAATTTTTTGAGAACAAAGTTAACAAGAAGGGTGCCTACTGCCGTACCGATACCCATAGGAAGAAGAAGTGCGAGCTTTAAATCCTTTGAGCCTAAAAGGTAAATTGCAATGTAAAGAGATACTGTGCCGTAAACGCCTCTTCCGCAGCCTGTAAGCTTTGTGAGAGAAACCATAAGAAGGTTTTTATTACCGAATACAACCTTTATAGCATCTTTAATACTAACCTTTTCCTGTGTGAACGGAACACGCTCCCTGTTGTTTGCAAAGAAAATCATTGAAAACAGGATAAGACCAACTGCACAAACTGCTGTTGAAATTACAAGGTCAAGACCCTGACCCTCAGCATTTTTAAACTGCTGCTGACCCATAAATGCCTTCATGATTATTCCTACAACCATAACAACAACCATGCCGCCGCTCTGACCTACAGAACGAAGGAAGGAAGAAATTGAGATAGCGGTTGAACGCTCGCTTGGGTTTGGTGAGCAGAGTGAACCGAAACAGTTTGACGGACTTTCTACTGCACAGGAAACAGCCGTGTATAAGCTGTAAACAATAAACATCCAAACGATAGCCATAATCTGCGAGTTTGTATTTGGTGCAACAAACACAAGGAAAGCAATTATGGCAAGCGGAATAACACCGAAGCCAACCCATGGCTTAACCTTTCCGAATTTGGTTCTTGTGCGGTCTACCAAATAGCCGATTACAAGTTCGCATATTGCGCCAACGAACCCTGCCACAAGGAAAACCATTGAAATGGCGTTTGACATTGTTGCGGTGTCAAACCCTTTGCCTTTGAATGCGAAGTCTGCAAAGAATGTTGCGGTATAGTCCGGCATCCAACCTGTCATAAGGGCAACGCCAAATAAACCGATACCGTATGTAATAATCTCTGAAAACTTCATGTACTTTTTTTGTTGTTCTTTAACTTCAGTCATAAAGATACCCCTTTTCATGAATTTTTCATCCTATTTTAACAAAGATTTTTTATATATTCAACTATTTTTAATGTTTTATTT
>CAJTMQ010000015.1 GCA_910577215.1 uncultured Eubacterium sp.
AATGTTTTTATTTACTTTAAACAAAGAGCGGTGATATTATAAAATGGCAAAAAACTAATTATATTAAAGTTGGTGAGAATGCTATTAACAAAACAGTTTGTTTTTTACTTACTTTCTTATTATCTGTTTGTATGCCGTTTTGTTCGTTTGCTTTGGACACAGCATTTGTTGAAGAACCTAAAACCTGGTATGATAATGATAATAATTTTGTAAATAACCCGCAGCAGAGCATCGGCAAATATACGGGAGTCTACAGCCACTATTCTGATATTGAAAATAAATGTTTCTATTTGCATATCAGTTATACTGAAGATTTTACAAACAGCCTTTTTGACGATGTTTATGTAAACTTTAATATTGTAAATAGCAGCCGTGAATATCATTTTTTTGTTGATAAGAACGGCTTTTTTAATGCTGAAAACAGTATTAAAAAAGCATTTGCTGTTGAAGTTAACTTCGGAATACCCACAGAGCAGGGGCAGGAAATTTATATCGGACTTGAGTTTTTGAACAAAAGTGACAGGACATGTAATAATATAATCAGCTTTTCTCTGAATATTAACGGGCAGAGCTATGATATATGCAGAGGTATAGAGCTGAATTATCAGGAAGAAGAAACTACCGGAAGCAGTAATGTTACCGGAACCAATGACGAAAGGACTTCTGCTGCAACAACGCAGGCTGAAACTAAATTCAGGTATTCCGGAGAGGTAAGCAGTACAAAGACAGAACGCAATTCATATAAAACCGAAAGCAGTCAGAAATTTACTTATAACGGCGAAGCGGAAGAAGATAAACAAACAGAGCATTACTTTGAAGCAGAGTTACAAAACAGCGAAGCGGAAATTGTTGTGAAATCAAAGCGAAAAAGCAGCTTTTCAGTATCGGCAAAAATAATGCTTGCAGTATCGGGATTATGTATTATTGCAGGCTCAGTATTAACGGCGTGCGGGTTAGTAATAAGGAAAAGAAGTAAAGGGAATGGTCAGAAAAATGAGTGATAATACGGGGCATAGAGGCAGAATGACAGCATCTTATCTGAAAAGAGGGCGTGATGCATATGAGGATTATCAGTTGCTTGAAATGGTTTTGTTTTATGTTATTGACAGAAAGGATGTTAAACCAATTGCAAAAGCGCTTCTTAAAGATTTCGGTTCACTTGAAAAAGTTTTTTCAGCTTCGCCTGATCAGCTGATTCAGACAAAGGGCGTCGGTCCGAAAACAGCTGCTCTTATAAAGCTGTTTGATGATGTGTCCCACAGGCTTATAGAAAACAGAGTTGAAAACTATACTGTTATTAAAAGCTGTGATGATGCCGTAAAGTGCTTTAAAGAGATGTATATGCTTGAAAAAGAAAATGAACGGCTTGCAGTTATGTGCCTTGACAATTCAAACGGAATTATTAATTGCCGTTTTGTTGCGGAGGGAACGGTTAATGCTATGGAAATATCCATCAGAAAAATTATTGAGCTTGTACTTTCCTTCAATTCATCTGCGGTTGTGATTGCACATAATCATCCGCATGGAAAAGCACAACCTTCTATGGAGGATATTAATTTTACTCTTAATTTAAGAAATATGCTTAATTCATTGAGTATTAATCTTGTTGACCATGTTATTATAGGAGAGAATGAAGTGATTTCAATGAGGTCAAGCCTTGACTATATAAATTATTTTGAAAAAGATAATAAATAGATAATGCTTTGTTGACGAGTTTGCTATAAAATGTTATAATTAAAAGGTAACTGCTTTGAATTATTTTGTACATAATAACAAATTGTTGTTTAACGGGGTAAACAGAATGCAGTAATTATAAAGACAGGAGAAAACATTAATGACCAAAAAAAGAATTGATTTAAAAAATTCAACAACAAAAGAAATCATTGCATTTTCTTTACTGCCGTTTGGTTTGCTTACAATTCAGACTCTTATTAATACGGCATTGAATCTGTATTTAACAGACGTACTCGGATTAACGCTTGCAATGACATCCATTGTGCTTTCGGCAACAAAAATCTGGGATGCAGTAAATGACCCTATGATGGGTATGATTGTTGATAAAACAAGAACAAAAAGAGGTAAATGCAGACCTTACATATTATGGATGGTTCTGCCGGCATGTCTTGCAACCGCACTTCTTTTCTTTCCGGTAAATTTCGGGCAGAAGGGGAACTTTATATATGTAATTATTGCATACATAGTTTATTACACATTCTATACAGCACTTGATATTCCTTATCAGGGACTTAATACACTTGTATTTCCTGAGGATAAAACAAGAGTTAAGGCTGTTTCGGTTTCAAACACAGTTGGCTCTATCGGAACAATTCTTCCGTCTATTCTTTTCTTTACAATTGCAGGTCTGTGGGGTACAGGAAATGCAAATGAAAAGCAGGGCTATTTCTGGAGTGCGGTAATTTTCTCCGTTATGGCAGGTGTTCCGATTGTAATTTCTTATTTCGGAATCAAGGAAAAGGTTTATATTCCTCCGAAAAAGACAAATTATTTCAAAGGTCTTAAAATTGTATTTTCAGATGGTAAAATGAGAGTGCTTACCATTTGTGCCTTCTTTACCGCTATTGTTAACTTAGGTGCAATCTTCCTTCCGTATTTTGCAAAGTGGAACTGCATCGGTGTTATTCCTATGGATCAGCTCTGTGGTTGGATTCAGGCTAAAACCGGTCTTGAAATTTCTTTAACCAATGAGGGTCTTTTAACTCCTTTGCTTCAGATCGGAAGCGGTATTTCATATATGCTTTCAATGGTGCTTATTCCTCCGCTTCTTAAAAAGATGGATAAGAAAACATTGTGGATATGGATGAGCTTTATCGGTGCTGCGGCAGATATTCTCACATTTGTAATAGGCGTATGGATTATTCCTTATAACACGGTAGCCGGTGCTATTACATATACCGTGCTTCGCTTCTTTACGAACTTCCCTGTTGGTATGAGCCTTGTTCTTCTTATTGCAATGTTCTCAGATACAGTTGATGATATTGAAATGAGATCAAAGGAAAGACTTGAAGGCACAGTATTCTCATTCAGAAGTCTTGTTAACAAGGTATCAATCGCAGTATTCAATGTTGTAATGCTTAACATAGTTAACTTTGTTGGATATGAAGCAACAAAGATGGCGCAGATTTCTCAGGATTACACGATTCCGCTTATCACATCAACGACTCAGGCAAGTGTTATAGATGGTACAAATTATACAACCGTTCTTAATGTAATCTTCTTTATGCTTACAGGTTTGGGCGCAATAGGTCTTATTTGTCAGGCAATTCCTATGTTCTTCTACAAATTTGACGAAAAGGGTCAGGAAGCCAAGCTTAAGAAGTTCAGAGAAGAAAAAGAAAAAGAATATCAGGCTGAGCTTGATAATGCAATGAATGCATAAATAAACAAATAAACACCGCTCGTATGAGCGGTGTTTTTTAATAATAAATGCAGATTTATTTGATTTCAATATCTATTTTTCTGTTCTTAAAATAAAAATCATAATCTCTTTTATTTATTTCTCGTTGCACACGGCAGGGATTGCCTACTGCAACAACATTTGCAGGAATATCCTTTGTTACAACACTTCCTGCTCCTATAACCGTGTTATCCCCTATTGTTACACCGGGCAGAATGATTGAGCCTGCTCCAATCCATACATTATTGCCGATGTGAACATCTGCATTGAACTGATAAGCCATTTCGCGAAGCTCAGGACAGATAGGATGTCCGGCCGTTGCAACGATAACATTGGGTGCAAACATAACATCGTTTCCGACATAAATATGACCGTCATCAACAAGCGTTAAATTAAAGTTTGCGTATACATGATCTCCGAAGTGAACGTGTGCACCGCCCCAATTGGCACGAAACGGCGGTTCAATATAACAGTCCTCACCGATTTCGGCAAACATCTCTTTAAGCAGCCTGTTTCTGTGTTCAAGCTGGCAGGGGCGTGTTTCATTAAAGTCATACAGTTTTTCAAGGTGTTTGAACTGTACTTCCATAATATCCTCTTCCTCGCAAAGATACAGTAATCCTGCATCCATTCTTTCTTTCTGGGTCATAGTCCGCCTCCTGTAGGTTATATTATCAGTTTAAGTTATAACGGCGAAAAATTCAAGTATTGATTAAAAACAAGGTTTAATATATAATACCTTTGGTGATTTTATGAGAATGAGAAGAAAAAAGAATCTTGAAACAAGGCTTGATGATTGCAGTAATTATCTGCTTGAATGCACGAATGAAGATTTGAACCACGAAAATGCGGAAAAGGAAATCAAGTTGTTTAATTTTGAAGAGATTTTCGGAAATACAAACAAAATTATGCTCGAAATCGGCTGCGGCAAAGGTACATTTGCCTGCACATATGCAAAACAGCATCCGGATGTTAATGTGATTGCGGTTGAAAAGGCAGCAAATGTTATTGTAACCGCCTGTGAAAAAGCGGCGGAAGAAAAACTTAAAAATATAAAATTTATGAAATGCAGTGCAGAATATCTTCCGAGCTATTTTCCGAAAGGCTCGGTGAGTGAAATTAATCTGAATTTCAGTTGTCCGTTTCCTAAGGCTAAATATGCAAAGCACCGTTTGACGCACACACGTTTTTTAGCTATTTATGAAAGGCTGATGAGTGATGAAGCTGTTATTTATCAGAAAACAGATAATATGCATTTCTTTGAATTTTCAATTGAAAGCTTTTCGCAATTCGGTTTTAAACTCTGTAATGTAAGTCTTGATTTGCACAACAGTGATTTTGAGGGTAATATTGTTACCGAATACGAAAAACGCTTTTCGGATATGGGTATGCCGATTTACAGATTAGAGGCAAAAAAATAGTTAAAACAAAAAGACTTCCAAGGGGAAGTCTTTTTTCTATACTTAATTTTATTCTTCAGTGTTCTATTCAAGTCTTGCCTTTTGTGCGGCTTCCTGCTCTGCAAGGCGGTCTGCACGAATATCTGCAAGCTCGGCAATCATTTGGTTTTTAAGATTGCCGTGGATCGGATACAGGAAGAATGCCAATCCGTAAAGTCCTCTTGCAAGTGCGGGAAGAATACAGAATATTGCCCAGATGCCGTTCAGCATTTTAGGATCCGTCTGCGGAACCGCATTTCCGAGTGAGTCTGTAAGCGGGATATAGTTAATCCATGTGAGAACCATACCTGAAAGCCATCCGGTAACAGAAGCTGCAAGCTTTCCGAAATAGCCCTGCACGGTTGTAACAAGTGCTTCGTTTCTTAAACCATGCTTCCATTCCATATAATCAAAGGTTTCTGCACAGAGTACAGGACCAACAACGTTGATAAGCTTGTTCGGAAGTCCGCAGATTGTAAGACCGAAAACAACCCAGATAAGGTTCAATATGTAATTATCATTAAAGGTCTGACCGAATGGGTGATAACCGATAATAAAAAGCAATGTATAAGCAACACCGCCGAATACACCCGCGATTATAGCCGTTGTTCTTGCACCGAATTTTTTAATCATTTTTGCGGCAAGAGGTACCATAAGGTAGTTCGGAATACCGGTGAAGAGACCGCAGACTGTCTGGTTAGCAAGGTTTCCTGTGTTATTAAGCCAGAAATACTGTTCCGATGAGCCGCCGACTGCTTTGAAGTTGTTAAAGAAATCTGCAAAGATAATTGCAAAAAGCGGGCGGTTGGTGAATATCTGCTTTATGGATTCAAGCACGGAAGTTTCATTCATTTCTTCGCGTGACTGAAGCGGAACACGCTCACGCATATTGAAGAAACCGTAAATTGAGAATACTGCCGCAAGAATTATCATAAAGTAAGCAAAGCCTGTGTAAACACCTTTCATTGTAATGTTTGAATTCAGTTTAGGCAAAAACTGAACAAGCACAGGTACAAGTGACGGAAGCCACGTTCCGAAAAGCTCAAAAAACTTACTTGTTGTTATAAGATTGTTTCTCTCATCATTGTTAGGGGTGATATTGTAAATCATAAGTCCCCACGCACCGAAGTAGCTCATTCCGAGACCATAAATAATAATAGCAACAAGTGCCCAGATTATCTTGGTTGTTGATGAGATGTTCGGAGCGGTAAACATCATTACACCGCCCACAACCCACAGAGGAAGCGGAATAATAAAGAATGGTCTTATTCTGCCCCAACGGGTTCTGGTTCTGTCTATAATAAGGCCTGAAATCGTGTCGTCAAGTGCATCATAAACAGAAGCAAACAAATTTATGTATGCATATGCCGTTGTGTTCAGTTTAAGGAACTGAATCATAAAGAATTCCTTATATGCATTAATAAACTGACTCAGATTTTTCTGACCGAAGTTAACAAGAACATATGCAATAATCTCCTTAGGAGAAAGGTAACGTTTTTTTGTATAGGCAAGCTTATCAAGCTCTGCGTACTCTTCGCTGAGAATTTCCTGCTCTGTCAAAAAATCACCGCTTTCCGTTAATATTTATAACTAATAATAATTTTAATATAGCAAATTATTTAATGTAATTCAATACAAAATATAATATATCAATTAGGAAAATATATCAATTAGCTGTTTTTAACAAAAGTGAATGATGATTTTTGTATAATGTGTCAAATAAAGAAAAACATACAGGCATTCAGCCTGCTTTTCATTATTTATTTTTCCTTTTGGTATGCAGATTCATAATAATCAGGCTTACAATCATTAAAGCGGGGAAGGCAACTGAGCAAAGCAAGCCTCTGCTTATATTATTATCACCTGCACCTGAAACAAAGCCTACTATTGATGGGCCTGCCGTACAGCCCATATCACCTGCAAGAGCAAAGGCGGCAAACATAGCTGTTGAAGCGTTGGGGATTTTCTGTGATGCCATTGAAAATGCACCGGGCCACATAGGCGCAACCGCTATTCCGCACAGACAGCAGCCGATAAGGGATACCACGGCATTGCCTGAAAGTGAAGCCATAAGATATGCACCTATACATAAAACAGCACCGCATATCAGTATTTTGGAAATATCTGTTTTGTCATCAATTCTGGAAAAAACAACTCTTGATAAACCCATTAATACTGCAAAAGCGCACGGACCGAGCAAATCACCGATTGTTTTTGAAACACCAAGCCCTGTTTCTGCAAACGCAGATGCCCATTGGCTCATTGCAAGCTCACTGGCACCTGCACAAATCATAACAATGCACATAAGCCAGAAGGTAGGATTTTTTATCATATTTCCGAATCTGCCTTTTCCCTTTTCCTCTTCAAGAGTTCTGATTGGAACAAACATAAATAAAAATGTGTTGACGAAGGGAATAAGAGCCCAAGCAACGGCAAGAATACGCCAATTCTGTATTCCTGCAAAACGGAAGAAAAGTGTTGAGAATAGAACAACTGCTGCACATCCCCAGCAGAAAAAAGAATGCAGCAGTGCCATTGCGCGAGCTTTATTCTTTGTGGGGCAGGCTTCAACAATCGGTGAAACAAGCACCTCGTCAAATCCTCCGCCTATTGCATAAAAAACAGCACAGATAACAAAGCCTGTATAAGGATTGCTGAATATATACGGAAAAACAGCAAGACCTGCCGTTCCTGCAACGGAGCAGATGTTGGCAAAAACCATTGATTTTCTGTAGCCGATTATATTTGTTAAAAACGGACAGACTGCATCTATAAAAATTTCCGTGCAGAAGGTAATTGTTATAAGTACGGTAAGTTTTGAAATTGAAAATCCGAATTCACTGCCGAGTCTTACAAAAAGCAGGGGAAGAAAGGTAGCGGCAATTGCCTGCGAAACATATCCGAGGTAGCAGGCAATTTGAGTGTGTTTAAATGATAGCTTCATAGTTACTCCCGATTATTTTTTGTTAATAATAAAAATGCTGATATAATATATGTTGTAAAACAGCAATTGGCATTATATAATATTATAAATATTTTTGCAACTTGAAGATAATGATGATTAGTGTTAAAATATAAGATAAATAATACTTTCGTAAGGAGTATAAGTATGAACTGGGAATTTAATCTGCCTGTTAAGCTTGTTTTCGGAACGGGAAAAAGACATAATATTAAAGAGTATATTGATGAAATAGGCGGCAGGTGCGGTGTACTTGTCTGCGGCGGAAGTTTTGTAAAAAATGGAACCGCAGATGAATTTGTTAAGAATTCCTGCGGCACAATAAAGACTGTTTTCAGTAATATACGCTCTAATCCAACAACGGATAATGTTGATGAATGTGTTGCACTTATGCGTAAAATCGGCGCTGATTTTGCAGTTGCGCTCGGAGGCGGTTCACCGATGGATTGCTGTAAGGCTGCATGTGCAATTGCAAAGGGTGATGATGTTATCCGTTCGTATCACAGTGAAGGAAAACCAATTTCTGCTGAAGAAGCAATACCTATGATTGCATTTTCAACAACAAGCGGTACTGCTTCGGAGGTTACAAATATTTCTGTTTTAACAGATGTAGAAAAAAATTTGAAAAATCCTATGAATGATCCTGCAATGTATCCTGAAATTGCAGTTATTGATCCCGAGCTTACATTAACTGTTCCGCCTCAGGTTACTGCTTCAACAGGTCTTGATGTTTTAAGCCACGCAGTTGAAAGCTATTGGAGTACACTCAACCAGCCGATTTGCACAGCATGTTCGATTTACAGTGCACGTCTTGTATTTGAATGGCTTGAAAAGGCTTATAAAGAGCCGAATAATTTAGAGGCACGTGAAAAAATGGCAGAGGCAAGTATAGTTGCAGGTGTTGCTTTCAGTCATCCGAGAACAACAGGAAGCCATGCCTGTTCGTTTCCGCTTACAAATATTTATGGTGTACCCCACGGCGAGGCTTGTGCATTCACGCTTGATTATTTTATAAAATTCAATGCAGACAATGCCGACGGTGACGGCAGGATAACAGCATTTGCAAGGGAATGCGGTTTTGCTTCACCTTATGCAATGGCAGATGAAATATCTGCAATGAAAAAGAGAATGGGAATGAAGTTGAGGCTTTCCGAAATAGGCTGCACAACCGATGAGCAGATAAGGGAGCTTGCCGAAAAGAGTATGTCTATGCTGATGAAAAGAAATCCGGTTGCACTCACAAAAGAAAATATTTGTGAAATGTATAAAAAATTAAAATAAAGTCTGCAAAAAAGTGTAAATTCATGTAATAATGCAGTATAAATAATTTTGAAAGGAATTTATTATGGTTTACGGAGTAATTCTTGCCGGCGGAGTCGGTTCACGTATGGGGGGCGAAAAGCCTAAGCAGTATTTAACTGTTAAGAACAAACCTATTATTATTTACACAATTGAAAAATTTTTTACCTGCCCTGAATTTGAGAAGGTAATAGTTTTATGCCCTGAACAGTGGGTTGAGCATACAAAAAATCTTATTAAAAAATATATTTCTCCTGCTTTGAAGAAGGTTGTAGTTATTGAGGGCGGCAGTACAAGAAATGAAACAATAATGAATGCGGTTGATTACATTGAAGCTGAGGGTAATCTTGATAAAGATACCATTATTGTTACGCACGATTCTGTAAGACCGTTTGTTACCCACAGAATCATAGAGGAAAATATTTCGGTGTGTAGAAAATTCGGTGCCTGTGATACCGTTATTCCTGCAACGGATACTATTGTTGAAGCTGCAAACGGTAAAGAAATAAGTGATATTCCCGACCGAAGCATTATGTATCAGGGTCAGACACCGCAGTCTTTTAAGGCAATGAAGCTGAAAGAAGTATACAATTCTTTAACGGAAGAAGAAAAAAATATTTTAACGGATGCAGCAAAAATCCTTGTGCTTAAGGGTGAAAAGGTTGCACTTGTTGCGGGCGAAACCTTTAATATTAAAATTACCTATCCATATGATTTGAAAATTGCAAAATCCTTGCTGGAGGATGAAGAATGATAAATACAGTTTATCGCCTTGCGGCAACAAGACGTTTTGAAATAGCTTTTGAAGATATTGAGCTTTTCGGTGAAAATGCTGTTGTACGTCCTACCCATCTTTCTATCTGTAATGCGGATATGCGGTATTATCTCGGAACAAGAGATCCGAAGGTTATGGCAGAGAAGCTGCCGATGGCACTTATTCACGAGGGCGTGGGAGAGGTTGTTTTTGACCCCACCGAAACATTTAAAACAGGTGATAAAGTTGTTATGGTGCCGAATATGGCGGTTGAAGGAAATGAATTTATAGCGGAAAATTATCTTCGTTCATCAAAATTCTGCGGCTCCACAATGGATGGATTTCTGCAGGAATATGTAAGTATTTCTCCGAAAAGGCTTGTGCTTCTGCCAAAAAATATGAATATGAATGTTGCGGCATTTACGGAAATTGTTTCGGTTTCCGTTCATGCTATTTCACGCTTTGATAAAATCGCCCATTCCTGCCGCCGTCGAATCGGTGTTTGGGGTGATGGTAATTTAGGTTATATAACGTCATTGTTTATAAAGAAAATGTTTCCCGAAGCAGAGGTTTATATTTTCGGAACCTCATACGAAAAGCTTTCTGATTTTACTTTTGCAGACGGTGTTTTTCTTGTGAATGATATTCCTGAAGGTTTCTGGGTTGATCATGCTTTTGAATGTGTCGGAGGGAATGGCAGTCCTGTTGCGATTGAACAGATTATTGCAACTGTTTTGCCGGAAGCAACGGTTTCCATTTTAGGTGTTTCGGAATATCCTGTTCCCGTAAACACAAGAATGATTCTTGAAAAAGGGCTTCGCTTTTTCGGCTCTTCAAGAAGCGGTGTTAAGGACTTTCAAAAAACTGTTGAAATGTATGATAAGCATCCGGAAATCATAGATTATCTGGGAAACATTATCAGCTCGGTAAATACGGTTCGTAACGTTGCAGATATAAAAGCTGCGTTTGAGAAAGATACCCGGAAGGCCTTTGGAAAAACAATTATGAAATGGGAAGAATGATTTATTGCAGAGGGCGAACATCGTTCGCCCTCTTTTTATGGGAAGCAATATAAAAATAAAAAGGAGAGCCAATGCTCTCCTTTTATAATACAAAATTCTATAATTCAACACCGTCTGCCGTTTTGCAGAAATGAATTGAGAATTCTTTTTCATATTGCGGATATACCTTTAAATATTCTTCTCTGAGAAATTGTGAAATCTGTTCCTTTTTTGATGGATTGATAAGTGCAATTGAGGAACCGTTAAAGCCTGCTCCGCTGAAGCGTCCACCGTAAACACCATCGCATTTAAGCATTATTTCATAAAGTGTTTTAAGCTCGGGGGAACCTGTTTCCCAATTATAAATTGAGCTATAGCCGGATTCAAACATTATTTTTCCGAATTCTTCTATATTTCCGTTTTCCCATGCTTTTGCACCGCGCTGAACACGCAAAAACTCGCCATAAAAATGCTCTGCCCTTCTTCGCCATGCGGCAGGAATTTTGTCTTTATGCTCATCAAAAACCTCTTTGGGAACATCGCGCATATAGGAATCCTTAAAGCTGCCGTAAGGAATATCGGCAAATGCTCTCAAGGCGAATGCTGCAGCCTTGGCTTCATCAACTCTGGAGTTAAATGCGGTGTTTGCAAGCTTTCTTTCCTTGCCTGAGAATATAACTGCAAATTCATATGAGGGCATATCTGTGCTTGTAGGAATAAGCTTATAGCTGTCATCAAGCGTATCAAGAAAAAGCAGATGGTCCTTTTTTGAGTAAACCTCACAGCTCTGGTCCATTTTGCCGACATTCATTTCAAGGTAGTCATGTTCAGCATAAAGTGCAAAATCAATAACTTCAGCTTTTGTCAGTTTAATATTATTGATTTTTGCTATAGCGGTAATATAGGATATAAGCACAGCAGCTGATGAGGAAAGTCCGCCAACAGGCAAATCACCGTAAATAAATCCTATAAGACCTTTATCAATTTTAAACATTCTTTTTAAAGACACAAATGCAGCCTTTGCAAAATCACCCCATTCATAGCTTCTTTGCGGAAGCTCGTAAACAGAGAATTCGGTTGCTCCTTCAAAGTTGCCGCTGTAAATTTTAACGCTGCCGTCATTTGTAGGCAGAAATTTTATTTCAACGCCGTGATTTATTGCAAAGCCCGAGATAAGCCCGTGCTGATAATCCGAATGAGCACCTACGGGAGCAATTCTGTAAGGACAGTATGCGGAAAGAGGCTCTTCTGAAGTATTAAATGCTTTTTTAAATTCTTTAGTAATATCCATTGCTTTCACCATAAATTTTATTGCATTTACAAAATGCTACATAAATATTAACATAAATATCAGGATATATCAACTTTAAAAAGCAAACACCTTTGATGAAATGGTTTATAATATATTCTGTTGACAGTAGTTGTATTATAATATATAATTGTATTGGTCTATTTTTAGAAAGTAACGGAGGTGTAATAATGGAAAAGATTAAAGTTTCTGTTATTATACCTGTTTATAATTCTGAAAAATATTTAAGAGAATGTTTAGATAGTGTTGTTAATCAAACTCTAAAGGAAATAGAAATTATATGTGTTGATGACGGCTCGGCAGATAAAAGCCTTGACATTCTTGAAGAGTTTGCGAAAACGGATTCACGTATCAGAATAATCCGCCAGCAGAATCAATTTGCCGGTGCAGCAAGAAATAATGGTATGAGGGAAGCAAATGGAAAGTATTTTGCTTTCTGGGATGCAGATGATTATTTTGAGCTTAATGCACTTGAATTGCTTTATAAAAAGAGTGAAAAGGAAAATGCGGATATATGTCTTTGTGCAGCATACACCTTTAATGACGGAGAGAAGCAGAGGGTTGTTGACGAGACAATATTAAAAAAGCGTTTTCTTCCGCAGGACAAGGTGTTTTCAGTTGAAACATATCCGGAATATATTTTTAATATTGCCGCACGTGCTCCATGGAACAAAATTGTTAAGGCAGCATTTTTAAGGGAAAATAATATTGAGTTTCAGAATCTTAAAAATGCCAATGATACCTATTTTTCAATGATATGTATGTATTATGCCAAACGCATAACATATGTAACGGCACCGCTTATCAATTATAGAATAAACAACAGCGAAAGCATTACGGGTAAAGCATCATCCAACCCGGAGTGCGGGTATCTTTCGTATGCTGCCGTTTATGATGAAATAAAGAAAAAGGGCATTTCAGACAAAGCACTTCAGAGTTTTTACAGCAGGCTTTATAACGGGCTGATCCGCAGTATTATGATACAGGGCGAGAATAACTCTATGCAGGCGGCGTATGATAAGGTTAAGCATGAAGGCTTTGCATATTTTGATATTAATAATCATTTAAACAGTGAATACTGTTATTTTAAGAGTGATTATGAAGATATGGTGTTTATTTCAGAGCATACGCTTGCGGAATTTCTTATGTTTAAATTCAGAAAAGAGAATCATGATAAGATGTTTTATAAGCAGCGTGCAGAAAAGTCATTTAAAATAAAGCTCGCAAGAAGGCTTAGCTTAATGCTTCCGCCGGGCAGCCGGCTTTATGATATTGGTAAAAAAATACTGCATTTCAGATAAGGAAGGATAAGAAATGGAAAAAAAGTATGATTATTTAATAGTGGGCAGCGGTCTTTTCGGCTCAATATTTGCTTATGAAGCAAAGAAAAGAGGTAAAAATTGCCTTATTGTTGAAAAAAGAAATCATATTGGCGGTAATATTTACTGTGAAAATATAAATGGTATTAATGTTCACAAATATGGTGCTCATATTTTTCACACAAGCAACAGAAAGGTATGGGATTATGTCAATCAGTTTGCCGAGTTTAATAACTATGTAAATTCTCCTGTTGCAGTCTATAAAGATGAACTGTATAACCTGCCGTTCAATATGAATACATTTTCTAAAATGTGGGGAATTAAAACTCCGGCAGAGGCTAAGGAAATTATTGAAAAGCAAAAGGCCGAGTTCAATATTGAAAATCCGCAGAATCTTGAAGAGCAGGCACTTTCCCTTATTGGTAAAGATGTTTATGAAAAGCTTGTTAAGGGGTATACGGAAAAGCAGTGGGGAAGAAGCTGTACAGAGCTTCCTGCGTCTATAATCAGACGACTTCCTGTTCGTTATATCTATGATAACAACTACTTTAATGACCGCTGGCAGGGTATTCCGATCGGCGGATATAACCAGATAATTGAAAAAATGCTTGATGGTATTGATGTTCTGCTTGAAACCTCTTATGCTGATTATGTTAAGGAAAATGATATTTCAGGTATGAAGGTTGTTTATACGGGAAATATTGATGAATATTTTGATTATAAACTTGGTGCACTTCAGTACAGAACCGTTCGCTTTGAAACAGAGGTTATGCCTGATGTGGATAATTATCAGGGCAATGCTGTTGTGAATTATACAGAGCGTGAAGTTCCCTACACAAGAATTATTGAGCATAAGCATTTTGAGTTCAGTGATGTTCCGGGAACAGTTATTTCAAAGGAATTTTCGTCGGAGTGGAGTGTTGGTATTGAGCCTTATTATCCTATAAATAATGAGGAAAACAATGCACTTTATAAAAAGTATGAAGTTCTTGCCGAGGAAGAGAAAAATATTATTTTCGGAGGCAGACTGGGCAAGTATCAGTATTACGATATGGACAAGGTAATTGAAGCTGCCCTCAATGCAGTTGAGAAAGAGTTTTAGGAGAAAAAAATATGCCAAAAGTTTCTTTAATTGTGCCAACCTATAATGTTGAGCAGTATCTTGTTGAGTGTATGGAAAGCATTACCAATCAAACACTTGAGGATATAGAAGTAATATGTATTAATGATGGCTCAACAGATGGCAGCCTTTCAATTCTTCAAAGCTATGCGGATAAGGATAAGCGTATAATTATTGTTGACAAGGAAAACGGCGGCTACGGTATTGGTATGAATATCGGTCTTGAAATGGCAACGGGCGAATATATCGGAATAGTTGAGCCGGATGACTTCGTGCCTGTTAATATGTTCGGCAATCTTTATGATATTGCAAAAGGGAATAACCTTGATTTTGTTAAGGCTGATTTTTACCGTTTTGAAAGAGCAACAAACGGTGATATGTTTTTAACATATAATCATCTTTCAAAAAAGGAAGAGGATTACAATGTTGTTTTCAATCCGAGTGAAACCCCTGAAGCTATCCGGTGGATAATGAACACATGGAGCGGAATTTACAAGCGAGAGTTTCTGAACAAGTGGAATATACGCCACAATGAAACACCCGGTGCATCATTTCAGGATAACGGTTTCTGGTTTCAGACCTTTGTATTTGCAACACGTGCTATGATTATTGATAAGCCTTATTATATGAACAGACGTGATAACCCCAATTCCTCTGTAAAAAATATGCAGAAGGTTTTCTGTGTTAATGTAGAATATGACCATATCAAGGATGTACTGATTGAGCATCCGGAAACTTGGAACCGCTTTAAGTCATATTATACATTAAAGCGTTTTCACAATTGTCTTACTACTCTTCGCAGAATTGATAATTCCTGCAAGCTGGATTATGTTAATCGTTTCAGTAAGGAAATGAAACGTGCATATCAGCTTGATGAAATTGATGAGGAATTGTTTACTGCTGCTGAAAGAGATAATATTAAACTGCTTATTAACCAGCCAAATATGTATTATAAGCTAAAGGCACTGCCTATGAATAACGGCAGCACAAATATTAATAATAACTTTAAGCAGGTAAAAACAGAACTTGATAAAATTAAACGCTCTCATGCATATAAAGTCGGAAAAATGATTATGTATTTTCCGTCCAAATTCAAAAGTTTTGCAAAGAGGGTTTACAGAAAGATAAACAAATACAGAAAAGGGTATGTAAAAAATGAGTGATATTAAGGTTTCTGTTATAATTCCTGTTTATAATGTTGAAAAATATCTGCGTCAATGCCTGGAAAGTGTTGCGAATCAGTCGTTAAGGGAGATAGAGGTTATTTGTGTTGATGATGGTTCAACAGACAGTTCATATCAGATTATAAGTGAATTTGCGGAAAAAGACAGCCGTTTTATCGCGGTTAAGCAGGAAAACAGTGGTGCAGGTGCGGCAAGAAACAATGGTCTTCACCGTGCAAAAGGGAAATATATTTTATTTCTTGATTCAGATGATTTCTTTGATAAAAAAATGCTTGAAGAAGCATATGATTGTGCAGAGGAATACAATGCGGATTTTGCTGTATTTAATTCAGATCAGTATTATGAGGATACGGACAGCTATAAGCAAGTCAGCTGGGTTGTACGCTATGCTGAGCTTCCGCCGTATCAGCCTTTCAGCAGGAGAGCAATGACTGATAATATTTTTAAGGTGTTTGTAGGTTGGGCATGGGACAAGCTTTATAACCGAGAATTTGTTCTTAATAATAATCTTTTGTTTCAGGAACAGCGCACAAGTAATGATATGCTTTTTGTTTTCTCTGCAATTGCAATAGCAAAAAGAATTGCATATGTTGATAAAAGCAAAATTCTTGTGCATCAGAGAAGAGATGCACAAGAATCGCTTTCAAAAACAAGAGAAAAATCGTGGGATTGCTTCTACAATGCACTTTCTGCTCTCAGAGACAGACTGAAAGCAGAGGGGATTTATGATGAAACAGAAAAGGATTACATAAATTATGCACTTCATTTCAGTCTTTGGAATTTAAATACACTTGCTCAGCCAACCTATGATAAGCTTTTTGAAAAGCTTAAAACCGACTGGTGGAAGGATCTAGGTGTTGAGGGAAAGAGCGAGGACTATTTTTATAATAAAAAAGAATATGAGCAGTATGAAAATCTGTTCCGATAAGATTTTTGTTCTTATTATCAAAAAAATCAAAGCTCCCATATGGGAGCTTTTTTAATGCCGTTAAATTATTGTTCCTCCGCCTACAACTGTATCATTATCATATAAAACAAGTGCCTGACCTTTGGTGATTGCCCTTTGCGGCTTATCAAAGGTTATTTTTATTGTATTATCATCAAGCTGAACAGCAGTGCACGACTGTGCAATCATATTATACCTTGTTTTTGCCTGCAGCTTTATAGGACTATTTATGTATGGAACGGAAATAAGGTTAATATCGTTTGCAATAACATCTTTAGCAAAAAGGGAATTTACATTTCCGAGTGTAATGGTGTTTTTAACAATATTTTTGCCGCAAACATAAAGCGGTTCGGAATAAGAAATTCCAAGACCCCTTCGCTGACCCATTGTGTATCGGATGATACCATTGTGTGTGCCGAGTATTTCTCCGCATTCTGTTATAAATCTGCCGCTCGGATATTTTTTGCCTGTGTGATTTTCGATAAATCCTGCATAATCTCCATTCGGCACAAAGCATATGTCCTGACTGTCTTTTTTATCTGCATTTATAAAGCCGTTTTCTTCTGCAATGGCTCTGATTTCGGCTTTTCTGTAGTTTCCGAGAGGCAACAGAATATGTGCAAGCTGATTCTGCGAAAGAAAATATAATACATAGCTTTGATCCTTCGTATCATCTATTCCTTTTTTTAGAAGATACCTGCCGCTGTAGTTATCATATTCAATACGTGCATAGTGCCCGGTTACAACATAATCAAATTTAAGTTCGTTTGCCCGGTTAATTAATGCATTGAATTTCAAGTACCTGTTGCAGTCTATACAGGGATTGGGTGTTCCGCCGCTTTCGTAAACAGAAATGAATTTTCTTATTACATTTTCTTCAAAGGCAGCTTTGAAGTTAAAAACATAATAGGGCATATTCAGCTTATATGAAACAGCACGTGCATCTTCAATATCATCAAGCGAACAGCAGGTTTTCTCTCTGCTTATACCGATGTTCTCATTATCATACAGCTTCATGGTTACACCAAGGCAATTATATCCTGCTGTTTCATTAATAAAGCGGCAACGCTGCTGTCAACGCCGCCGCTCATAGCTATAAGAGCTTTCTTGTTTATCATAAGGCATCAGCCTCCGTATTCAATCATTTTATCAATACATTGTTTTGCTTTAAGCCTTGTTTTTTCATTGATTTCAATTTCCTCGCCGAATTCACCTTTGCAGATTAACAGCACTTCAGGCAAGGTTGTTATTTTCATATTGTGACAAACAAGGTCCTTTGAAAGCGGATAGAATTTTTTATCAGGGCATTCAAACTGCAAATGCTGAGCAATGCTGTTTTCAGTGCCGATAATAAATTCCTTTGCACTGCTTTTTTTCGCAAATTCCATAATACCGCTTGTTGAGCCGATATAATCAGCCTGTTCCCAAACCTCAGGCAGACATTCCGGATGAACAAGCAGAAGTGCATCCGGATGAGCTGCTTTTGCTGCCTTAACGTGCTTGAGCGATGCTCTGCAGTGTGTCGGACAGCCGCCTGAAACAAGCTTAATATTTTTATCGGGGCACTGCCGTCTTATATATGTGCCGAGATTAATATCCGGAATAAACAAAATATCCTGTTCAGGCATTGCATTGATTATTTTTACTGCGGATGACGAGGTAACACAAACATCACAAATTGTTTTAAGCTCTGCCGTAGTGTTGATATAGGCAACTGTTTTAAAGCCTCTATTCATTTCCTGAAGCTGTTTAATCAGATCAGTATCCATTTGCTCTGCCATAGGGCAGCCTGCACTGCTGTTTGAAAGAATAACTCTTTTTTCGGGTGCAAGAATTTTAACTGTTTCTGCCATAAAGCGAACACCGCACATAACAACTGTTTTGTTGGGAACAGAAGCCGCTTTAACAGAAAGTGCATAAGAATCACCTACAAAATCAGCAATTTCGGTTATTTCATGCGCTATATAGGAATGGGCAAGAATGCATATGTCATTTTTTTCTTTAAGGCTTAAAATTTCCTGTTGAATCTGAAATGTTGTCATATGAATAAATCCTGTTTGTTTTAATTATCCGTGGCAATGCTCGCATTGCGAGCAGTCCGGGAATTTTGATTTGTCATATGGAATATTATTTCTGTCATAATAATCCTTAACGGCTGCCTTAACAGCTTCTTCTGCAAGCACTGAGCAGTGAATTTTATGAGCGGGAAGCCCGTCAAGTGCTTCAACCACTGCTTTGTTGGAAAGTGCAAGAGCTTCTTCTATGCTTTTGCCTTTAATCATTTCTGTTGCCATTGATGATGTGGCGATGGCAGAACCACAGCCAAAGGTATTGAACTTAACATCTGTTATGATGCTGTCTTTCACCTTGATGAACATCTTCATTATATCGCCGCAGACTGCATTTCCAACCTCACCGATACCGTCAGCGTCCTCCATTTTTCCGACGTTTCGCGGATTCTGAAAGTGATCCATAACCTTTTCACTATATAACATGTTCAATTTCTCCTTTAGTAAGTGCTTCCCATACGGGAGACATATTTCTTAAATATTCAACAATTTCGGGAACTGTGCTGATAATATACTCAACCTCATCCATAGTATTTTCCTCTGAAAGGGAAAGGCGAAGTGATCCGTGTGCAACCTCGTGAGGCAGACCGATTGCAAGAAGCACGTGGCTTGGATCAAGCGAACCTGAGGTGCAGGCTGATCCGCTTGAAGCCTGAATACCTTTCATATCAAGCAGCAGAAGCAGACTTTCTCCCTCTATGCCTTCAAAGCACATATTGACATTGCCCGGAAGCCTGTTATTTTTATCACCATTCAGAACCGAATGAGGAATTTTTGATAATCCATCAATAAGTCGGTTTCTCAGAGCGGTTAAATATTCGGCATTCTTATCTATATCTCTGCAGGCATCATCAAAAGCCTGTGCCATGCCAAGAATTGCCGGCAGGTTTTCGGTGCCTGCACGCTTTCCGCGTTCCTGTGCACCGCCCTCAATCAGATTCTGCAGAAGAATTCCTTTTCTGCAGTACAGTGCACCGGCACCTTTGGGCCCGTGAAATTTATGTGCCGAAAGTGAAAGCATATCAATATTCATTTTTTTAACATCAATTTTGATGTGACCTGCCGCCTGAACTGCATCTGTGTGAAATAAGACTCCCTTTTCTTTGCAGACGGTGCCGATTTCGGAAATGGGCTGGATTGTACCGATTTCATTATTGGCAAACATAATTGTAACAAGGCAGGTGTTTTCACGAATGGCATCCTGTACCTCATCGGCAGTTAAAATTCCGTTTTCGTGAACATCAAGTAATGTTATCTCAAAGCCTTCTTTTTCAAGCTTTTTTAATGTGTGAAGCACAGCGTGATGCTCAAAGGCAGTTGAAACAATGTGTGTTTTGCCTTTTCTTTTTCCAAGAATAGCGGCGGTTAAAATTGCCTGATTATCCGCTTCGCTTCCGCCTGATGTAAAATAAATCTCCCTTGCTTCGGCATTCAGATTTTGGGCAATGCTCTGCCGCGCATTAAACAGCTTTTCTGCTGCAGCCTGCCCTGTACTGTGCAAACTTGATGGGTTCGCGTAATATTCTTCAAAAGCAGGCATCATTGCATTAATTGCCGCCTTGCTCATTTTAGTTGTTGCAGCGTTATCTGCATAAACAAACATAATAGTGTTCCTCTCTATATACTATAATTCCTATAGAACAACTATGATTATATACCTGAAAGATGATTATGTCAAGTGTAAATATATAATAAATTATATAAAAAAAGAAAGGCAGGTTTTACTGCCTTTCTTAACGATATTGTTTTATGAGAACAGGGCTGTTGAAAGGTATCTGTCACCGGTGTCAGGAAGAAGAACAATAATATTCTTGCCTTTGAATTCCTTTTGCTCGGCAAGCTGCTTCGCCGCCCAGACTGCTGCACCGCTTGAAATACCGACGAGAATTCCTTCCGTTTTGGCAATTTTATTACCTGTTTCAAATGCATCCTCATTTGAAACAGTGATGATACCGTCATAAATATCCGTGTTAAGGGTTTCCGGAACAAAACCTGCACCTATACCCTGAATTTTATGGGCACCTGCGTGCCCTTCTGAAAGAACAGGAGAGCTTGCAGGTTCAACTGCATAAATTTTAACATTGGGGTTTTTCTCTTTAAGATATTTGCCTACACCTGAAAGTGTGCCGCCTGTGCCTACGCCTGCAATAAAGACATCAACCTTGCCGTCGGTGTCTTTCCAGATTTCAGGGCCTGTTGTTTCATAATGCGCCTGTGGATTGGCAGGGTTAACAAATTGACCGAGGATAACAGCACCCTCTGTAGCTGCCTTAAGTTCTTCCGCTTTTGCAATTGCACCTTTCATTCCGAGTGCACCCTCAGTTAAAACAACCTCCGCGCCATAAGCCTTAACAAGATTTCTGCGCTCAACGCTCATTGTTTCCGGCATGGTAAGAATAACCTTGTAACCCTTGGCAGTTCCTACGCTTGCCAAACCTATACCCGTATTGCCTGAGGTAGGCTCAATAATTGTTGCCCCTTTTTTTAGAGAGCCGTCTGCCTCTGCAGCAGCAATCATGGCATTTGCAATTCGGTCCTTAACGGAACCGGCAGGATTGAAATATTCAAGCTTGGCAAAAATGTTTGCTTCAACATTTTCGGCGGATACAAAATTATTTAATTTAAGAATAGGGGTATTGCCTATCAAATCTGTAACATTATTATAAATAGCCATATCAAATTTCCTTTCAATTACTTGATTGCTTCAAAAGCCTGATTCAAATCATAAATAATATCATCTGCATGCTCCGTTCCTATTGAAAGGCGAATTGTATTGTCGTGAATATTCTGCTCTTCAAATTCTTCGGGAGAAAGCTGTGAATGAGTAGTTGTTTTTGGGTGAATAACAAGAGATTTAACATCTGCAACGTTAGCAAGAAGGGAGAAGATTTTAAGATTGTCGATAAACTTCTTAGCCTCTGCTTCACCGCCCTTAATATCAAAGGTGAAGATGGATCCTGCACCATTCGGGAAATATTTATTATATAATTCCTTATATTTATCATCAAGTGAAGGGTGATTGATTTTCTCAACAAGCGGATGCTTTGAAAGGTAGTCAAGCACCTTTTTTGTGTTTTCAACATGGCGCTCAACACGAAGTGAAAGTGTTTCAAGACCCTGAAGAAGAAGAAATGCGTTGAATGGCGAAATAGCGGCACCCGTATCTCTTAAAAGAATTGCACGGATATATGTAACAAAAGCAGCGGCACCTGCGGCTGCAAAAAAGCTTATGCCATGGTAGCTTGCATTCGGCTCCGTAAACTGAGGAAATTTACCGCTTGCAGTCCAATCAAAATTACCGCTGTCAATAATAACACCGCCAAGTGTTGTTCCGTGACCCCCGATAAACTTAGTTGCACTGTGAACAACAATATCCACTCCATATTCGATAGGACGAAGAAGATAAGGCGTGGTAAAGGTTGCATCAACAACAAGCGGAATATTGTGTCTGTGAGCAATTTCTGCAAGGCCTTCAATATCTATAAGATTTGAATTAGGATTGCCGAGCGTTTCAAAGAAGATTGCCTTGGTATTATCCTGAACAGCGTTCTCAAAATTTGAAAGATCATCAGGGTCAACGAATGTTGTTGTAACTCCGTGAGCAGGAAAAGTATGGGCGAGGTAGTTATATGTACCTCCATAGATGGTTTTTGCACTTACAATATGATCGCCTGCTTTTGCAAGAGCCTGAAAAGTATAAGCAAGTGCAGACGCACCTGATGAGGTTGCAAGTGCAGCAACGCCACCCTCAAGAGCGGCAATTCTTTTTTCAAAAACATCCTGCGTTGAATTTGTTAATCTTCCGTAAATGTTTCCTGCGTCTGTCAAATTAAAGCGTGCCTGCGCATGCTCGCTGTTGTGGAAAACATATGAAGTTGTCTGATAAATCGGAACGGCTCTGGAATCTGTTGCAGGATCAGCATTTTCCTGACCAACGTGAAGTTGTAATGTTTCAAAATGATATTTATAATCTGACATAGTAAAAAATCTCCTTAAATAAAATATGTAATGTTAAAATAATTTATGTTTTACGGGTTTAACATCGGCACATTCGCATATAAGAGGAATATAGAATACTGTTTGTTTTGTAATAGCTTTTCATTGTTTTTTCTCCTTTCGGATTAAATACTATCATTCCTACGTGTTTGGTAGGAATTAGGTTTGATAAAAGAATAGCACTTAACAAATTAAATGTCAAGTGCTTTTTAGAAAAATTTTCAAATTATAAAGTTATTGCTTTTGCTGTTCTGTTCTTCCACCAAATCGGCCAAAGTAATATTATCAACAACATTGTTTATTGCATTATTGATTTTTTTCCATACATCCACAGTTGCACATTGGTTAAAGCGAGGGCATTGATTTTCCTCCTCTTCTATGCAGGCTATGGGTGCAAGACTTCCTTCTGTTAAGCGAAGAATCATACCAACAGTATAATCCTCAGGCTTTTTGGCAAGTCTGTAACCACCGCCGGAACCGCGTTCGCTTTTAACAAAGCCTGCACGGTTGAGCATTGAAATAATCTGTTCAAGGTATTTTGTGCTTATCCCCTGCCTTGCAGAAACAGCCTTTATAGAGATATTTTCGCCTGTGTTGTTCATTGCTAAATCCAGCATAAGTCTTAAAGCATATCTTCCCTTAGTTGAAACTTTCACTTCGCTCACCTCATTTCCTATAATACTATAAAAATAGTAGGAATTCAAGAATAAAATTAACAGGCGCACGAAATGCACGCCTGTAAAGGTATCATTAATTCGTTTCATCATAGTGAGAATTAATTATTTTTATAGTATTTTGAGTGCGTTCAATAAGCTTTTCTATATCTTCTTTTCGGTCTGCATCACCCTTAAGAACAGTAACAGTGAATTCCTCAGTGTTATATTCTGATTCATTGCAGAAATACGGAACTTTGTAACCGCGCTCATCAAATTCAGAACGCTTAACTCGTGTACCGTTAATTGTATAACTTCTGTAATCATAATTTCTGTTGAAAACAGCAGTAAAAGTAGCCGTAATTTCATCCGGTGAGGTCATTTCACAGATTCGGCTGGTACCTTTCCAGCTTTTATCCGGATTTTTACCATAGGTGTAGGTATTGCTGCACAAATTAACTCTTTCATCCGTTTTTTGGAGAATATAAAAAATATCTCCCTCCGGTTTTCCCATATAGGTTGAAATCCATTCGGCTTCGAATATTTTCCTTACTGCTGTACCGTTCCAGCCGAAAATTTCCGTGATATACTGCGGTGTACTGCTTTCTTCGCTTCCGATTGTACTTGTTTTTCGGCTGATTATAAGTAGCTCTTCGTTGCCGTCTCCGTCGAAATCTATAAGCTCAACAACGGCAGTGCCGTCTGCAAAGCACATATTATCTGTTAAATTAACAGATGCCTTGCCGTATTTTTGATTTTTGCTGTCTATAATCTTGTAATAAGCATCAGCCTTTTTCTGTTCGTCTGTTTTTTCTATCTGAAAGGCAGCAGAGTTATTTGAACTGAGTGAATTTAAAGCAGAAGAAATTTCGCTTTGGGTTTTTTCTGCTTTTATAGATGATATATAAGAGAGTCCGATAGTTTCAAAATCGCTTGTGTTAACAACATCATCAATTATATAGGCCTCTCCGGTAACGTCATAATTAAAGGTGAAGCAGCTTTTAAACTTATGATTTTTAATTCCGAAAAATTCTATTTCCGCATTGTTATCATCCTTAAGCTTGCCAATGTAATATTTTCCTGCACGGCGGTAAATAGTTATCCAGCTGCCGTATTCGGCATCGGAGATAACTGTATTTGCTTCCTGCCGGTAAAGATTTATAAATTCCTTTCCGTGATAGCCCCAAACCTCTGCAAAATATTTTCCTGCACTGCTGTAGGCAATAAGCAGCTCATTTCTGCCGTCACCGTTAAAATCCATCTGCCGCACATATGAAATTCCGGTTAAACGGTAAAAATCATCGGGTGTGCCATTACTGATTTCTTCAATTTTGCAGCTTCCGTATTCTGAAATAATATTGGCACAAACAGCAGCGGCTTCTTTATAAAAGCTATTTTCTCTGTGATTTACACTAAAAATTTTTTGAGAAAATATACAGATAAAAACAACTAATGCAAGCACACAAAGAAATGCGGTGAAAAGTTTGAAATACCTGAGTTTTTTAGTATTGCAGGTTATAATTTCTTCGCCGTTTTCATCATATTCCGCATAATGAAACTGACTGTAAAAATAGTCATCTAAAAAGATTTTGAACTTGCGAAGAAACGGCTTCAGGCGCTTCCAAAGCTTTGTAAATACACGTTCAGCGGCAGAGATTTTTATTTCATCATCATAATAATTATACTTCTTCAGGTATTTTCACCTCACTTTTATGAAGTTTGTTTGTAATTTTTTCTCAATTCGGAAAAGGATTTGAGGAATCCTTAAAAGTTTGAAAATACAAGCCTTACTAAAGCTATAGCAGAGCAGAATAAAGCGAACTGTCAAACCGATAACAACGGATACAAAATAGAAACAAAAGCCAACTGCATTACAATAAAGCTTATTATATAAATTTTAGCATTATATTTATCTTTTTGCAATATACTGCTTTGCGGGTTTTCTTAAAAGCATAAATATAAAAGCGGCAAGAACAATAAATGCAAATACAGTGCTGATTGTGAATGCTCCTGTCTCAAACAGAAGGGCAAGCTGATATATTGCAAGAGAGGTGCAATATGCAAAAAAGCATTGATAGAATATAGCAAACAAAGTCCATTTGGCACTGTTCATTTCTCTTCGTATAGCTCCCATTGCAGCAACACAGGGGGCACAAAGGAGATTAAATATTAAAAATGAATAGCCCGAAAGTGCTGTGAAGCCTTCGCCGATATTGTCATAAAGCACACCGAATACACCAACAATTTCTTCCTTGGCAATAAGACCGAGAAGGGTAGCAACGGCAGCCTGCCAAGTGCCGAATCCAAGCGGTTCAAAAATAATATCGATTCTGTTTCCCAGATAAGCCAGAATGGAATTATCCATTTTCTGTACCATACCAAAGCTGCCGCTGTAAAAACCGAAGCTTGACAAAAACCAAACGGCACAGGAAGCAAGAAGAATAATTGTGCCTGCCTTTTTCACGTAGCTCCAGCTTCTGTCCCACGTAGCACGGGCAACAGATTTGAATGTTGGCATATGATAGCTTGGCAGTTCCATAACAAACGGTGATATATCACCGCTGAAAATTTTAGTTTTCTTCAGAATAATTCCGCTTGAAATTATTGCCACAATGCCAATAAAATATGCACTTGGTGCCACCCACCATGCTCCGTTAAAAAGTGCAGATGCAATGAGTGCAATAACCGGCAGCTTTGCTCCGCAGGGAATAAAGGTGGTTGTAATGATTGTCATTCGGCGTTCATTTACATTTTCAATTGTGCGGCTGCTCATTATTCCGGGAACGCCGCAGCCTGTGCCTACAAGAATAGGAATAAAGCTTTTTCCCGAAAGACCGAATTTTCTGAAAAGCTTATCCATAATAAAGGCAATTCGGCTCATATAGCCACAGTCCTCAAGAAATGAAAGGAAAATAAAAAGTACAATTATCTGCGGCACGAAGGATAAAACTGCACCTACGCCTGCGATAATACCGTTCACAATCAGGCTTGTGAGCCATGCGGCACAGTTTACGGAAACAAGAAGATTTTCGGCAACAAGTGAAAGACCGGTTTCACCGAAAATACGATCAGTTATCAGTTCTGACAAGGTACCGCCGAGGGTTGTAACCGAAAGATAGTATACCCCGAACATGATGGCTGCAAAAATGGGGAGTGATAAGTATTTGTTCGTAACAATACTGTCTATTTTATCAGAAACGGGTATTTTTCCGCTTTTTATTCGGCATTCATCTATGCATGAGGTTATGTATCTATAACGCTGATCGGCTATGATGCTTTCACTGTCGTCATCATAATACCTCTCAACATCCTTTATTATATCCCCGCAATCGGGAAAATCGGCAGAAACAAGCTCATCTCTTTCAAATATTTTGGTTGCATAGTAACGTTTGTGCAGCATATCCGTACCGTCAGGCAACAGAGCAGATATAAAATGAATAGCAGATTCTACCCTGTCATCAAAGCTGTGGTGAATGGGAGGGATTCCTTTGTTTGTTCTTGCAAGTTCTACGGCTTTTTTTGCACATTTTTTAACACCTGTTCCCTTTAAAGCGGATATTTCAAAACAAGTGCAGCCGAAATGTTCACTTATTTCGTCAAGATTGATTATGTCTCCATTGCGTTTAACAATGTCTATCATATTAATAGCCATTATAACAGGAATGCCTATTTCACAAAGCTGAGTTGTCAGATAAAGGTTTCTCTCCAGATTTGTACCGTCAATAATGTTCAAAATAACATCCGGTTCCTCGTTAACAAGATAGTTTCTTGCAACAACCTCCTCCGGCGTATATGGTGAAAGGCTGTAAATTCCGGGAAGATCGGCAATGATGACATCCTGTTCGCCTTTTAGCTTTCCTTCCTTAGCTTCAACTGTAACACCGGCCCAGTTGCCTACATATTGATTTGAACCTGTCAGTTCATTAAAAAGCATTGTTTTTCCGCAGTTCGGGTTGCCTGCTAGTGCTATTTTAATCATTTTTTACCTCAGTTCTTTTATTATTAAATAGAATTTTTTATATATTCGCAGTATTCCTTTATTATATCAATATTCGTTTTTGAATAAATCATTCTTGCTCCAACGGAATCTTCTATTTCATTAAAAACGATTTTTCCTTTATCAAAAACAAAATCCATACCTATATAATCATAATTAAATAGGCTTGAAATTTTCCTGATAAGTGCGGTTTCTTCTGCGGAAAGGTTGTATATAGAGGCAGTGCCGCCAAGGCAGAAGTTGGCACGGAAATCGGATTTGCTTTCTCTTAATACCGAAGCAATAATTCTGCCGCCGATAAGCCACACTCTTAAATCCTTTCCGAGTTCGGAGGCGGCTTTCTGGTAAACATATCCTTCTCTTTGGGGAATATTCCCGTCAGTTATCAATGTGACATTTTTGCCGCCCTTACCGTCAACAGGCTTCATAACGAGCGGGGGTATTCTGTAATGAATCGGAAGAATTTCAATGCCGTTATTCTGCATAAATTCATAACACTTCTGCTTGTTGTTTGCAAGTCTTGTCAGAGAGGATGGATTAAAAACACGTATGCCTTTTTTCTCAAAATGCTCGGCTATCTCAAAACTGTTTGTTCTGTTAATAACAAAATCGGCAGAGCAGGAAAAATTAATATTCTCCTGCAGCATAAGCATAATATCAAGATTTTCCTTGTATTTTTCAATTGAAAAGCTGTTTCTTTTCGCTTCTTCTTTACTGTAAATGAGAATTCCGCTCATAAATTTCTTTTTATTTCCTTAAATATTTCCGTTGAGATGTCTATGCCGGTGCAATTCATAATATTTATTATGTGGGCGTTGCTGTTAACCTCGCAGATTATGCCGCCGTCCAATATATCAACGCCGCCGAAGCTGAGTCCCAATTTTTTGCAGGCTGCTAATGCTGCTTTACATTCTTCATCAGTTGGTGTGCAGGGCTTCATTCTGCCGCCGTTTGTTATATTGGAGCGAAAGTCATTTTTGTTGAACCTTTCCATTGCGGCAATAACTCTTCCTCCGACGACCTCGAGCCGTTTATCGTGCCCCTTGGATGAAGCTATAAACTGTTGAAGAATAAATGGTTTTTCTGTTATATGAGTCATTATTTCATCTTCTGTACTACAAAGAAATACCTGCTCTCCAAACGAACCGAAGCATTCCTTGAAAACAAGCGGAAGCCCTAAAATAGCAATTGCTTTTTTAACAAATTCCGAAAAATCTGCTTTGAAGTATGTTTTCGGTGCAATAAGCGTTTCGGGCTGTGGAACAATTCCCGAAAGCTCGGTGTATGTTCTTGCCTTGTCATCGCATTTTTCAATAGAAGCAGCACTGTTAAATACAGGCAGACCCTCATTTTCAAGCCGGCGGGCGAGATTAATATCCTTATCCCAGAAAAGCACAAAGTCACAAACAGGATGTTCGGTAGCGAGTTCAAGATTTGTTTTAATTGTTAATTCTATATTTTCTTTAAGGGCATGGGAAATCAGATGACTGTGAAGCTCGTTATATTTATGCGTATTTAAGAAATGATTGACTGCAAGAATACCTTTCATTGCTGATTTTCGCCCTTTTCTTTCAGAATTTTAATAATTGTATCATTAATCCTTGCTTTTTTCAATCAGCCGTTATAAAATAAGTGTATTCATTTTAAAATATAATTTATCGGGAGGAGTTTTCTATGACAGAATATACTTTAAAATACGGCTGTAATCCTAATCAGAACCCTGCAAGAATTCATATGGACGGTGCAGAGCTTCCATTTGAAATATTGAATGGAAGTGCCGGTTACATAAATTTGCTTGATGCTTTTAATTCATGGCAGCTTGTTAAGGAGCTTAAGGACGCAACAGGTCTTCCGAGTGCGGCATCCTTCAAGCACGTTTCACCTGCCGGTGCAGCAGTTGCACAGCCTTTAACAGATACTGAAAGAAAGGCTTGCTTTGTACCTGAGAATCTTGAACTTTCGCCTATTGCGCAGGCCTATGTGAGAGCAAGGGGCTGTGATCGTGTATCATCCTTCGGTGATTTTGCGGCACTTTCCGATGAATGTGATGCATCGGTTGCGGAATTTCTTGTTAAAGAGGTATCAGACGGTATTATCGCTCCGTCCTACAGTGAAGAGGCACTTGAAATACTTAAAAAGAAGCGCCGCGGCGGTTATCTTGTTATTAAGATCAACCCTGATTTTGTTCCTGAGGAAACAGAAACGAAGCAGGTTTTCGGCATTAAGTTTGAGCAGAAGAGAAATGATGCAAAAATCACTATGGAGCTTTTTAACGATATGCCTACCGATGTTAAGGAAATTCCTGAAATTGCAAAAATTGATTTGCTCATCTCCATGATAACTCTTAAATATACACAGTCTAATTCTGTATGCTATGCAAAGGGCGGGCAGACTATAGGTGTAGGTGCCGGCCAGCAGTCAAGAATTCACTGCACACGTCTTGCAGGAAATAAGGCAGATAACTGGTGGCTTCGCCAGAATGAAAAGGTTCTCAATCTTCCGTTTATTGACGGTATTCGTAAGTGTGAGGCTGATAATGCAATAGACCTTTACATCAGTGATGATTACGAAGAACTTTATGAAAATGATTTGTGGAAAAAATATTTCACTGAAAAGCCTGCTCCGTTTACTAAGGAAGAAAAGACTCAGTGGCATAAGGAAATGGATCTTGTGGCGCTTGGTTCAGATGCATTCTTCCCGTTTGAGGATAATATTGAAAGAGCAGTTAAATCCGGAGTTAAGTATATTGCACAGCCGGGCGGCTCTGTCAGAGATGCGAATGTTATTGAGTGCTGCAACGGCTTCGGAATTGCAATGACAATGACAGGAATTCGCCTTTTCCATCATTAATAAAAGGATTTTTAAAGGAACTGATGTTTTGCACAACATTGGTTCCTTTTTTTGAAAAATTTTCTATAAATAATTTCTTTAAATCTTTATTGATAATATAAATT
>CAJTMQ010000016.1 GCA_910577215.1 uncultured Eubacterium sp.
TATCAGGCATATATTCTTTTGAGCGGTTATAGATTCTCTCTACATCATTATAATATATTTTATAATCAAATAATGTAAAACCATCCTCTTCCTCCTGAAAAATTACCGCATCTTCATCAAATCCAAAGCTTTTTGTATTATAATACGCAACGGATGTTCCTGTTGCAACAATCAGAATTGCTATTATGAGCATTGAAGCTATTGGATGTTTTTTCATTTTATCATTCCTTTACATAATCTTTTAAAAGCAGTTCGGCAAGGGCATTAGCAAAAAGCCTGCCCGAATAACACGCCTCATCCAGAGTATTTCCCTCAGTTCCTATTTCAAGAAGGAAAGAATTTTTAGTTAAATCCAGATTATATTTACGTTCCGAAAAAAGAATAGGTCTCATCAGATTCGGATACTTCTCATTTACTGCATTCGTAACAGCTGTTGAAAATCTAAGGTTATGTTCCCAATTCGGATAATTTGATATGCTTCCGTATTCGCAGCCTGATATAATCATCATTCTTGCTGCTTTTTTGCCATTCACTTCAGCTGTTGGTTTAACCTTGGTACCGTCTTTATATGTAATACTGTCTCTGTGAACATCTATAGTGATTTCTATTGACGGATATTGCTCCAAGTACTCACTTACCGATTTTCTTGATGAGTTATATGCTTCATTATATGATAAATCATGGATTTCCGTGTCATGAATAACCTTGAAACCCTTGCTTTCAAGAACCTTACAGATTTCGTCCCCGACCCTAACCATATTACGATCTATATCTTTAGTTTTAAGGTCGGTGGACTCTGTATAATAACCCACATCAAGAAGAGTGAAACATTCAGTTGTATGGCTGTGGTAAATCAAAATGGTAGGCTTTGAAATATCTTTAATTTCAAGACTTGCCTTTTGCTTTAAAAGATTTTCTATATCAAGATTGTAAAAGGAATCAGGAATCTTACTTTGAACCTGCACATTTCCGAAGGTTACAATTGTTCCGCCACCCGTGTAATTATCTTCGCTTGTTTTACCCTTTACTTTTTCTGTTTCAATACTCTTTTCAGCTTCTGCCATTAATTCCTGAATATCCGCAGGAATTGCCGTTAAATCTGTATCCTCAGAGCTGTCCTCCGGAGTGATACTGTTCATAACATCCTGCACCTCTTCCTGTGTGGTGTTATTATTATCTGCATCATCACCTGAAATTATTAAAGAAATCTGAGAAGATGTTTCTTTAATTTCAGAATAAGGTCTTGAAATTTTATCAACACTCTTTATTAAACCGGTTATATCGGCGGAAAGGTTGGGAGACAAACCTATGATGATACCGGTTATAGTAAACAATGCAACAATATTTGAAACAAAAAATATAATATCCCTTTTCATAACACACCTGTATATTAAAGTATTCATATACATTATATATATGAAAAAAGAAATCACTTTATCCCACAAGAGTATATAAATCCCGTTCACTTATATCGGACTGAAGACAAACATTAATGCTCATACCAATAAGTTTGGCACCCTGTTCCGTAACCCGATCTATTTCTCTTGGCGTTACAAACATTGAATTATCATCTGCACCTTTTATAACACCTGTTGAAACAACGGTTGGTATTCCGATTGAAACAACCGGCACACCGAGCGTTTTTTTTGAAATTTCAAAACGATGATTGCCTACTCCCGAGCCCGGGAAAATACCCGTATCCGAAAGCTGAACTGTTGTCCCCAGTCTTTCAGCGGAAGATGACGCAAGCGCATCAACAACAATAACACACTGCGGATTAATAACATTTACAATTCCTTTAATGATTTCGGCACTTTCAATCCCTGTTTCTCCAAGCACTCCTGTACGGACTGTAGAAACTTTTTTAAGATTTTCAAACCCCATTTCCTTTTTTAGATCTTCAGATATATGGCGTGTAGCAAGAACATATGAATTTGTTTTAGGCCCCAACGCATCTGCCGTTATATCCATATTACCAAGACCTGCTACAAGAATATTGTCACACTGTGGAGGAAGAAGATTTTTTAAAATATCCGAAATTTTTTTGAGCCTGCCGTCGAAAATATCAGTGTCATTGACAAAAGACGGCACTTCAACCGTTATATAGCTTCCGACGGGTTTACCAATGGCTTTTTCTCCGTTTTCATTTAAAACATCAACCGTTGTTATACCCTGCTCCTGAGTTACCTTAACTCCGTTGATTTTTGTTTTTTTGCTTTCTTCATAGCATTCAACTGCTAAATCTGTGCGGTTTTCCAAAATAAATCACCTATTTTTTCAACATTTTCAATAAAAGTATGCCCAAAAATAAAAAAATACTTGCATTTTTGCAGAAGGTATGCTACTATGTTTAAGCATTTAAAAGATATTGGGTGTATGCCCTTAAACTACTATTTCCGCTAAAGGAGTGAAAAATAATATGCCAAACATTAAATCAGCAAAGAAAAGAGTTAAGGTACAGGCTAAGAAAGCTGCTAACAACAAGGCTGCTAACACTGCACTTAAAACCGCTATCAAGAAGGCGAATGCCGCTATTGAGGCTAACGCTGCAGATAAGGATGCTGCAGTTCAGGCTGCTGTTAAGAAGATTGATCAGGCTGCTGCTAAAAATCTTCTTCACAAAAACAATGCTGCAAGAAAAAAGAGCAATCTTGTTTCAAAGCTTAACGAGGCTTAATTCATTTAAAAACAAACGAACTCCTGTCAACTTTTGACAGGAGTTTATTTTTTATTCACTTTTTACTGCTTGACTTTAGTATGTATTAAATATATAATATATCTATAAAAATTGTAATCGGGAGGATTATCCAATGAATTTAAATAAAATTTTAAAGATTATCGGTGCAATTGTTGCTTTAGCAGGCATTGCAGCTGCAATTTATATTGCTGTAAAAAAGCTTACCGATAAAAAAGAACCTGAATATTTTGATGACAATGATTTCTTTGAGTGTGACAACGATTTGGAAATCATTGATGTAACAAATGAAACACCTGAAATAGAGGAAGCGCCTGTTAAAGAAGCTCCTAAAAAGAAAACTGCAAAAAAAGCAGAGAATTAAATGAATTGAGGAGTAACGGTTAAGTTACTCCTTATATTTTTGAATGGAGTTGATGAACAATGTACAGCAGCGGTCTTGTTTTAGAAGGCGGCGGAAACCGCGGTGTATTTACAAGCGGTGTGCTTGATGCTTTTATGGAAAACGGCATAACATTTCCGTATGTTATAGGCGTTTCAATGGGTTCGTGCAATGCGGCATCCTTTTTAGGAAAAAATATTCGGCGTCAGCATGATTTAACCATCAATTACTGCAGAGATAAAAGATATTCCGGATTTTCATCATTTAGAAAGAATGGTGAATTTCTTAATCTGGAATGGATTTTCGGTGAGCTCACATATGATATTATTCCGCTTAACTATGAAAATTATGAGAGCAGCGGTTCGGTGTTTTGTGCAGTTTTAACCAATGCACAAACAGGTAAACCGGAATATTTTTACCCAAAGGATTTAAGAGAATACGGATGCCCCATTATAAGAGCAAGCTGTTCAATGCCGCTTGTTACAAAAGGTGTTGAAATAAGCGGGCTTCGATATTTTGACGGCGGTGTTTCAGATTCAATTCCTCTTAAAAGAGCACTTGACGACGGCTGCAAAAAGGCTATTGTTATTCTTACGCAGGATGAAACCTTTGTTAAACAGCCGCTAAAAGGTGCAAATGCAATTAAAAGGCTTTATAAAAAATATCCTTTGCTTACAAACAGTCTTGTTAACCGCCATAATATGTATAATGAGCAGCGCAAATATGTTGAGGAACAGGAAAAGAACGGAAACGTTCTTGTTATCCGCCCTGCAAAGCCGCTGAACTGTTCTTCCATGGACAAAGATACCACAAAGCTCGAAGCAATTTATCAGCTTGGTTATACACAGGGCAAAAAGAACATCGAAAAGGTAAAAGCCTTTTTAGCTGAATAAACAAAAAATCATAAGGCACTCCGGTATGGAGTGCCTTAATTTTTTACCATTTTAAATTATGCAGTTGACCCTTGAGAGATAATTCAGGATAATCCCATTGACGAAGCACCTCATACACGCCAACCGCTACACTGTTGCTTAAATTCAGACTTCTGATAATGCCCCTCATCGGAATACGAACACAGTTATCGTGATTTTCCTTGAGCAGTTCCTCGGGCAGACCCTTGGTTTCCTTGCCGAAAACAAGGTACGCACCATTCGGATAATCTACATCTGTATGCGTTTGTTCAGCCTTTGTGGTGAAATAGAAAAAACTGCCGCCCTTGTTTTTTTCAAAAAAATCCTCTTGGCTGTCATAATATGTTATATCAAGCTTATCCCAATAATCAAGACCTGCACGGCGTACCTGCTTTTCAGTTATCTGAAAACCCATCGGTCCGACAAGATGCAGTCTTGCACCCGTGGCCGCACAAGTGCGTGCAATATTACCGGTATTCTGCGGGATTTCAGGCTCTATAAGCACAATATTAAGCGAGTATTCCATTGATATATACTTCCTTTATGTTCAAATCTTCATCCACAAAAATAATATCAGCCGCCTTGTTCGGCGCAATTGAACCGATTTCATCATCAAGACCTATTGCACTTGCAGGGTTAATCGTACAGCTTTTCAGTGCTGTTTTAAAATCAATTCCGAATTCAAGAAGATTTCTGAACTCTGCAAAAACATTTGTAATTGAAGCAGCAATTGTTCCATCTGCCAGCACAGCATACTTGCCGTTTTCATAAACAAAGGTTTTCTGACCTCCAAGGTCAAATTCACCCGCTCCAAGCCCGGCTCCGCGCATGGAATCGGAAACAACACAAGCTCTGTTTTCCCCTAAAATTTTAAATGTATTTCTTAAAACTGCAGGGCAAATGTGACCGCCGTCACATATAAGCTCACAGGTAACATTTTCACAATCAAGCACTGTGCCTGCAACACCTGCCTCACGATGTGTCATACCCGTCATAGCATTATAAAGATGTGTTGTATGTGCCGCACCAAAATCAATTGCCTTTTGTGTTTGTGCTGAATTTGCAGAAGTATGCCCTATTGCAACAGTGCATTTTTTGCTTACGCTTTTTATAAATTCTTCACTTTCAAAGGCTTCGGGTGCAATGGTAATAAGCTTAACAATTTCTCCGCTGTCCTCAAAAAGCTGATTAAATTCGTCCACCGTTCCTTTTCTTACAAATGCACCGTTCTGTGCGCCCTTTTTATCATATGAAATAAACGGTCCTTCAAGATTAATTCCAACAAGCTTGGCACCTGCTTCATTGCCCTGATATTCCCGCCCGCATTTAACAATAGCCGTGAGTGTATCATTATCCAGCGTCATTGAGGTTCCGCAAAAAGATGTTACACCGTTTTTTGCAAGGTAGGCACTGATTTTATCAAGACTCTCTTTTGAAGCATCTGAAAAATCACCGCCTGCTCCGCCATGAATATGAATATCGACAAATCCGGGCAAAGCAATGAAACCACTCATATCTCTGCCATCTTCATCAAATATACCGATTTCCGTAATTTTGCCGTTTTCAATTTTAATATCGGCAACCTCTTTTTCAAATACTTCATTGTAAAAGCAAACATTCTTTAAAATCATTACACATTTTCCTTTATAATTCTGTATGTTATTTCTTCCAACTGTTCAAGACTTTCAAGGCTTCCCATTTCAGCTCTGAACTTTGCACCGCCGCGAAGCCCCTTTGTGTAATAGGCTGCGTGATGGCGTGCCTCTCTCATAGCAGTATATTCACCCTTATACTCAATTATTTTTTTGATATGCTGAAGCATAACCGTCATTTTTTCAGTAAGTGTCGGCAAAGGAACAACTGTACAATCATTAAGATACGCATTTATCTGCTGAAACACCCACGGGTTACCCAAAGCACCTCTGCCTATCATAACGGCATCGCAGTTTGTTTTTTCAAGCATAACTGCCGCACTCTGTGCATCAACAACATCACCGTTGCCAATAACAGGAATACCAACTGCCGCTTTAACAGCCTTTATAATTTCATAATCAACGCTGCCGCTGTACATTTCTTTTCTTGTTCTTCCGTGAACAGCAATTGCAGCTGCACCGTTTTTTTCAAGAATTTCTGCCATCTGAACAGCATTTATACTGTTTTTGTCCCAGCCCTTTCTGATTTTAGCCGTAACCGGAATATCAACATCAGAAGATACAGCTTTGACTATTTCACCTGCAAGCTGCGGATTTTTCATAAGGCTTGCTCCGCCGCCGTTCATTGCAACCTTTGGTGCGGGACATCCCATATTTATGTCGATTATCTGCGGCTTATACTGCAGGCATTTAACTGCCGCCTCTGCCATTATTTCAGGATTATCACCGAAAATCTGTGCACCTGCTGTTTTTTCTTCATCACCGAGTGTTAAAAGCAGGGCACTTTTTTTATCACCCATAGTAAGTCCCTTTGAGCTTACCATTTCTGTTACTGTATACGCCGCACCGAAGCGAACACACAATTCTCGGAATGCCTTATCCGCAACACCCGCCATAGGGGCAAGAAAGGCTATATCATCAAATTCTATATTCTTAATTTTCATATAACTACCTCTGTTTTAATGAGTATAGCATAAATTGTATGAAAAATAAATACCCGCAGCACGCAAAAAAAGAACTCTGATAAACAGAGTTCTTAAAAAATACATAATTGTAATTAGTCTGCGCTGTATGGAAGAAGAGCAATCTGACGAGCACGCTTGATAGCGGTTGTAAGCTCTCTCTGATGCTTAGCACATGTGCCTGTTACACGGCGAGGAAGAATTTTAGCTCTTTCAGATGTGTATCTGTTAAGCTTAGAAACATCCTTATAATCAATGCTTTCACACTTATCTACGCAAAACTGGCAAACTTTTCTGCGGCCTTTTCTTGCGCCGCCTTTAATATATGCCATAATTAGTTTCCTCCTTCAATTAGAATGGTAAGTCATCGTCATCATCAATAATTTCTTCAAAATCACTGTTATCTGCCGAAGCATAGCTGGGAGCCGGCTGGCTGAATGCAGGATTTGAAGCAGTGCCGCTTTCTGCCTTTGAACCGCAGAAAGAAACATTATTGGCAACAACCTGAACTGATTTTCTCTTGTTTCCGTCTTTATCTGTGAAATTCTCTGTTTGAATTGAACCTTCAACAGCAATCATAGAACCTTTACGGAAATAGCGGGAAATGAACTCAGCAGTCTGACGCCAAGCGGTAACATCAATGAAATCAGCCTTTCTTTCTTCGCCTGATCTCTGGAAATTTCTGTCACACGCAAGCTGAATGCGAACAACGGAAATACCGTTTGGAGTTGTTCTGAGCTCAGGATCATAGGTTAATCTGCCCATGAGAACAACTGAATTAATCATAATGAGCCCTCCTATTATTCGCCTTTAGCAACGATTAATGAACGGAGAACGCCATCTGTGATATTGATAACACGATCAATTTCAGCCGGGAAATTCTCATCTGATTCAAATTGAGCAACAATGTAATAACCCTCTGTTTCGTAGTTGATTGGATAAGCGAGCTTGCGCTTGCCCCATTCCTCAACTTCGCCAAGAGTGCCATTTGCCTTGATTAAATCAGTGAACTTAACCTTAAGAGCCTCAACTGCTTCCTCGCCTTTAGAGAGAGAGAAAACTAATACGATTTCGTATTTATTTAATGCCATTCCTGTGCACCTCCTTCTGGACTTTTGGCCCGAAAACCCTGTTTCGAGCAAGGATTACCATCTTTTAAAGATAGCCTATGTATTATAGCAGAGGAATTACGGCATGTCAAGCATAATTAATTTTATTCACTATTTACAGGAGATAATATCTTCCTCCCTGCGATTATCCTATTAACTCTTCAATATAATTATTTAAAAAACTTTCATAATCAACAGCACATTCATTTGTTTCATTTGCAAGCGACAAAAGAATATATAATAAATCATCCTGTGTAACACCCGGCATGTCTTCAGAATTTGCTACAATCATCATTTCTATGATATGTTCTTTTAATGCCATAAATTTATCGGACGTTTGACACCAGAAGTGCCTTAATTTTTTATATTCCTTATATTCTTCCTCTGTAATCATTATTTGCTTGGACATTTTTAACCTCCACCTCATTATTTTCAATATTATTATGCCACACTTCAGTGGTATTTGCAACACTTTTGTGGCATTTAGTGTTATCATAAAACCAACAAAATTTCGAGGTGCTTTTTATGAAATATACACAGAGATTGGAAGATTTGAGAAAAGACAGAGATTTAACACAGGAACAATTAGCTTTTGCCCTTGGCTTAAAAAGAGAGCAATATAGAAGATATGAAACAGGAATAAATGAAATCAAGGCTGGTTTCATCATAAAAATCTGTGAATTCTACAATATATCTGCAGACTATTTATTAGGCTTTACAAATGAAGCCAAACCATTGCCGAAAAAGTAATAAAAAGAAAATCGCCCTGCAGTTAATATGCACGGCGGTAAGTTTATAAATAAGTATTTATTGAGCATTATTCATATTCATAGGTGCTTCATAACCCTCTAATAAGAATCGGTTATACTCCTTACCTAATTTATTAAATGCCGAAACAGCTGAGAAGGCAGCAATAATCCACCACCAGCCTGCTACAGTTCCTGTAGATACAGCTGTAAAAACAACCTCTAAAATACTTACAACCAATAAAACAATTGCACATGCCTTACTCTTACCAAGGTGCATACCGAGTGCAAGACCAAGCAGTATTGCAACATCTATAAGTGAAAAATACCAATATTCGTTTGTTAAAAAGCTAAACACAATTGTTACTGCACTACAAAAATAACAGAGTATAGCAGCAGAGTTAATCTGCTTCTTTAAAGCTGCAGGAGCATATTTTTCAATAAATTCCTTTTTGCTTACAGATTTTCTGTCAACAGGAGGCTGTGAAACAGAAGGATTACCTGCAAATGGTGCCGCCTGAGGTGCTGCTTCATAATTATTGCCGAATTCCGGCTGTGCCTGTGTGGTTACTGCTGATCCGCAGAACTGACAGCTTGTGCTTTCATCAGTGATTTCTTTTCCGCAATTTGGACAAATCATTTTTCATTCTCCTTTAAATAAATATTTTTTATAATTATAACATTATAATAATGAAACTACAAGATCACCCATCTGAGATGTAGTTACTTTTTCAAAGCCATCCTCATAAATATCAGGTGTTCTTGCCTTGGTAAGTGCAGTATCAACTGCCTTTTCAATTGCATCTGCCGCCTCTGCTTCACCGAAACTATAACGCAGCATCATTGCACCCGAAAGGATTGTTGCAAGTGGGTTTGCTTTCTGCTGACCTGCAATATCAGGGGCAGAGCCGTGAATTGGTTCATACAAGCCGAAGGTTCCCTCTGCAAGAGATGCAGATGCAAGCATGCCGATTGAACCGCTTATCATAGATGCTTCATCAGATAAAATATCACCAAAGATATTTGAGGTTACGATTGTATCAAACTGACCCGGATTGCGGACCAGCTGCATTGCACAGTTATCAACATACATATAAGAAACCTCAACCTCAGGGTAATCTGCCTTAACCTCTTCCATAACCTTGCGCCAGAGTCTGGATGAATCAAGTACATTTGCTTTATCAACACAGGTAAGTTTCTTTCCGCGCTTCATTGCATATTCAAAACCTGCTTTAACAATTCTTTTTATCTCAGGTACTGTGTAACGCTCTGTATCATATGCGCCGACAACACCGTCCTTTTCATAAGTGCCTCTGTCACCAAAATAAATTCCGCCTGTAAGCTCACGTACAATCAGAATATCAAGACCGTTGCCGATAATTTCTTCTTTAATAGGTGATGCACTTTTAAGCGGTGCAAAAATCTTTGCAGGGCGAAGATTTGCAAAAAGTCCGAGTGCTTCTCGGATTGCAAGCAAGCCTTTTTCAGGGCGGTTATTACCGGGCTGGCTATCCCACTTAGGACCGCCTACCGCACCAAGAAGCACTGCATCCGATGCCTTGCAGGCATCCTCTGTTGCCTTCGGAAACGGAACACCGGTTTCATCAATGGCACATCCGCCGAGAAGCTGATAATCATAATCAAGCTTAAAACCGAATTTATCACCGGCAGCATCAAGTACTTTGATACATTCATCCACTATTTCAGGACCGATACCGTCACCCTTTAAAACTGTAATCTTATAATTATTCATATGCACGTTCCTCCGTTATTATTGCTCATCAAAATTCAGAACCTTATTTTTCAAAAATACCCGGCATTGTATCATCGCGAACACAATCCGCCTGATCTCTGTTTACCGCACAGATAATACCTTTTAATGAAGCATAACCGATATTATGTGAAACACCTATACCGAAAATATCCTTACCCTGCGGATTTTTAAGATGAATATAGGAAATAGCCTTTGAATCAGAGCCAACTGCAATTGCATGCTCACTGTAATCAACAAACTGATAGCCTGTGATACCTACCTGACCGATTGCATTAAAGAAAGCATCAATAGGTCCGCTTCCCATACCTTCTATTTTAACAAGGCTGCCATCCTTAACCTTAATTGTTCCCTCAAAATGAACACGGGTAAGGTATTCATTCTCTTCCTTTTCCTCATAGGTTTTATGATTAATAATTCTGTAAGGGCCGACAACATTTCTGTATTCCTTCTGGAATAAATCAAAAACCTCTGCGCTCAAAAGCTCCTTGCCCTTTTCATCGCACGCATGCTTAACCACTGCACCGAATTCAGTGTGCATAGCCTTGGGCATTTTGATACCGTATTCCGTTGAAAGTATAAAGGCTGCTCCGCCCTTTCCGCTCTGTGAATTTATGCGGATAACAGGCTCATATTCTCTGCCCACATCGGCAGGGTCTATCGGAAGATACGGAACCTCCCAATAATCGGAATCTGTTTCTGCCATATAGATTTTACCCTTATTGATGGCATCCTGATGTGAGCCTGAAAATGCAGTGAACACAAGTTCGCCTGCATACGGCTGACGAGGCGGCACCTTCATTTTTGTTGTACGTTCATATACCTCTTTAATTGTGTTAATATCGTGGAAATCAAGTTCAGGATCAACGCCCTGCGTCCACATATTCATAGCAAGCGTAACCATATCAACATTGCCCGTACGCTCTCCGTTTCCGAAAAGTGTACCTTCAACACGGTCTGCACCTGCCATAAGAGCAAGCTCAGCGGCTGCAACACCCTCACCCCTGTCATTATGCGGATGAAGCGAAATAATTGCACAATCTCTGTTCTTCATATGGCGGCAGAAATATTCAATCTGGTCTGCATAGCCATTTGGTGTTGAGCATTCAACAGTTGACGGAAGATTAAGGATAATCGGGTTTTTAGGTGTTGGCTGCATAACCTCCATAACCTTTTCACAGATTTCAATTGCATTATCAATTTCCGTGCCCGTAAAGGATTCAGGAGAATACTCATAGCGGATATTCATATCAGGATTTTCCGAAAGCTGCTTATCCGTAAGCTCCTTAATGAGCTTTGCACCTTTAACAGCAATATCAATAACACCCTGCATATCTGTTTTGAAAACAACCTTACGCTGAAGAGTTGATGTTGAATTATAAAAATGCACAATAACATTTTTCGCGCCCCTGATTGCCTCAAAGGTTTTCTTAATGAGGTGTTCACGTGCCTGTACAAGCACCTGAATGGTTACATCATCAGGAATATAATTACCGTCTATAAGCGTTCTTAAAATCTCATATTCTGTTTCCGAAGCGGACGGAAAGCCGACCTCTATCTCCTTAACACCTATTTTAACAAGCGTATTGAAGAGCTCCAGTTTTTCCTGAAGATTCATTGGATCAACAAGTGCCTGATTACCGTCTCTCATATCAACGGAGCACCATACAGGTGCCTTTGTTATTGCCTTATCAGGCCACGTTCTGTCCGGAATGTTGATGGGTTTAAACGGGATATACTTTTTGTAACCGTCTAACATAATAAATTTCTCCTTTCAATTTGGGGAGCATAAAAATACACCCCTATGTAATATAGGGGTGTAGAATTCTACACGGTACCACCCTATTTCAGCAGAATAAAAATTCCGCCCTTTAGCATCATACAATGCCTTAACCTTTAACGCAGTTACACGTCTGCCCCTATTATCGAAAATCCGAATTTTCAGAACAGCAACTCCACAGAGAGCTATGCATTATAATCTTAGTATCGGCTTCCACCTGCCGCCGACTCTCTGCAACTTAAAATCATAATCTTTTTCTGCTTCATAGTTTTTTATGGGTACTATTAAATTAGTATATTCATTATATCCGTTTAGATTAAAATTGTCAAGTAAAAAAGCAAAACTAAAAAACCTGCCCTTCGGTAACAAACCGAAAAGCAGGTTAACCCCTTTTGAATTAATGTAAATTACAGCTTTGAATATCCATAACCGTTTGCAAGAGCATCAACGGGCATACCCTGCCTGCACAGCGGGCAGTTACGAACATCATATGCCTCATAGTTTGGCAAATCATCTTCATCAAAAATGCAATTCACTTCTATACCGTTTATATACTTTGTTGCACTGAAGGCTGCCGAAATACCAACAACCGTTCCGCCGTAATATCCAACACTTTCAATTGCTCTTTCAATTGTTTTACCGCTGGTTATACAGGACATAAGAACAACCACTCTTTGATTTTTAATCATTCTCTGAAGATTATCACGGAAAATGATATTACCCTGTGCATCATATTCTGCACCGAGAACATAAACATTGGGATTGGGGTTTGGCGACATCATTGACGGTCTTGCCAGCTCATGCGCAAGATATGCACCGAGTGTCTGCGTTTCATAAAGGCAAAGAACTGTATCAACCTCAATACCTCTTGTTGTATAATATTCGGCCAGAAGCATTGCCGTATCTGTGGAAACAATGTGATTATGCTTTATATCAGATGTACCTACATAATGATTGATATGCGCATTGGCCGTTACAAAGTGACCGTGAGTTACGCGAATAAAAACTCTTTCATCTCTTGGTGAAGTAATTTTAATTGGATTATCCATACTAATCAGTCCTTTTCTTTTCATTTTACATCAAACTGTATTTCTTTTCAACATTTCACTATGTAGAAAAGTTTGTGCTCATTTTAGCAATTTTAAACAAATAGTTAATTGATAGGAATCGGCACAGTCCGAAAGCTTATTGCTTTAACCTTGATCACAAATAAAAAAGCCCGGCAGGGCCGAGCCTTTTAATAGAATATTTATTTAATAATGCTTTTACCGGACATTTCCTTCGGCTGCTCAAGTCCCATAACCTTAAGCATTGTCGGAGCAATATCGCAAAGTCTGCCGCCCTCGCGAACAGCACACGGATAATTAACAACAATAAACGGAACAGGATTTGTTGTGTGAGCAGTAAACGGCTCGCCGTTTTCATCCAGCATTTTATCTGCATTGCCGTGATCGGCAGTTACAAACAAAACACCGTCCATATCCCTAACTGCTTCAACAAGTGAGCCAACGCAGGTATCAACTGTTTCAACAGCCTTAACTGCTGCCGGAATAATGCCTGTATGACCAACCATATCACAGTTAGCAAAGTTAACAATAACAACATCATACTTACCGCTGCGAACCGCTTCATTGAGCTTTTCCGAAACCTCGGAAGCACTCATTTCAGGCATTAAATCAAAGGTTGAAATTTTAGGTGAATCAACAAGGATTCTGTCCTCACCCTCATACTGTTTTTCCTCGCCGCCGTTGAAAAAGAAGGTGACGTGAGCATACTTCTGCGTTTCAGCAATACGTAGCTGGGTTTTGCCCTGTGAAGAGAGGTATTCGCCAAGTGTGTTGGTAAGTGCTTCCGGACCGAAAGCAACATCAACATTCGGCATTTCAGCATCATACTGAGTCATACATACATAATAAAGATTGAAGAAGCCGTTTCTTCTCTCAAAGCCCTTGAACTCAGGATCAACAAAGGTTCTTGTAATCTCTCTTGCACGGTCAGGGCGGAAATTGAAGAAGATAACACTGTCATTTTCCTTAACTCTGCCGTCATTTCCGATAACGGTCGGAAGCACAAATTCATCTGTTAAGTGCTTGCCGTCCTCATCAATTGTTTCATAGGATGCCTTAACCGCATCAACGGCACTTTCTGCCTGAATGCCCTCACCGTAAACGATAGCGGCATACGCTTTTTCAACTCTGTCCCAGATATTATCACGGTCCATTGCATAAAACCTGCCCATAACAGATGCAATTTTACCAACACCAATTTCCTTCATTTTATCTTCAAGCTCAGCAAGATATTCAACTGCTGAGGACGGAGGGACATCACGTCCGTCAAGAAGGGCGTGAACAAAAACATTTTGAACTCCGCTTTTCTTTGCCATTTCAAGCAGACCGTAAAGGTGTTCTGTATGGCTGTGAACACCGCCGGGCGAAACAAGACCGATAAGGTGAAGTGCCTTGTCCTTTGCATTTTCCATTGCTTTGCAGAGAGCAGGATTCTCATAAGCCTCTCCATCTGCAAAAGCCTTTGTGATGCGGGTTAACGGCTGATAAACAACTCTGCCTGCGCCCATATTTGTGTGTCCAACCTCGCTGTTGCCCATCTGTCCGTCCGGCAAGCCAACATCCATACCGGACGCACCGATATAGGTCATAGGGCATTCTGCCATAAGCTTATCAAGGTTAGGCGTTTCAGCCATGGAAATGGCATTGCCGTAATCGGAATCATTTTTACCGAAGCCATCCATTATACATAAAACTACAGGTTTTTTCATTTGTATCTTTCCTCCAAAACAAAGCCCTCCTGCAAACAGCAAGAGGACTGTTTAATATAATTTATTTGCTTGCTGCCTTGACAATAATTGAGAAATCCTCTGCCTTAAGAGATGCACCGCCGATAAGACCGCCGTCTACATTTTCCTTTGAAAGAAGCTCATCAGCATTCTTTGCATTCATTGAGCCGCCGTACTGAACAACAAAAGCATCTGCTGCAGCCTTACCGTAAAGCTCAGCAATTACGGAACGGATATAACCGTTAACCTCATCTGCCTGATCTGCTGTTGCGGTTTTGCCTGTGCCGATCGCCCAAACAGGCTCGTAAGCAATAATAACATTCTTAAGCTCTTCCTCAGTTACGCCCTGAAGCGCAACCTTTGTCTGAAGACCTACAACCTCAAATGTAACACCCTGCTCTCTTTCAGCAAGAACCTCACCAACGCAAAGAATTACTTTAAGACCGTTATCAAGAGCCGCACGAACACGCTTATTAACTGTTTCGTCTGTTTCACCGAAATACTGACGGCGCTCTGAGTGGCCGATAATTACATAAGGAACACCCATTGCCTTAAGCATAGGAGCGGAAACCTCAGCTGTGAAGGCACCGCTTTCAGCCCAGTGGCAGTTTTCTGCACCAACCATAATGTTTGAACCTGCAGTTGCATCAAGTGCTGCCTGCAAATCAACAAACGGTGCACAGATAACAACATCACAATCTGCATCTGCAACAAGCGGTTTCATTTCATTAAGAAGTGCAGTTGTTTCTGCAGGAGTGTTATTCATTTTCCAGTTACCTGCAATAACTGCTTTACGAAGATTTTTGTTCATAGTATATACCTCTTTATCATTAATATTTAATCAGTCTTTATCATTGAGAGCCACAATGCCCGGAAGTTCTTTACCCTCAAGGAATTCAAGAGAAGCGCCGCCGCCTGTTGAAATATGGCTCATTTTATCACTGAATCCAAGCTTTGTAACAGCAGCAACCGAATCACCGCCGCCAACGATTGAGATTGCGCCTGACTCAGCAACTGCATTTGCAACCGCAATTGTGCCTGCTGCAAAGTTCTCCCATTCTGAAACACCCATAGGTCCATTCCAGATAATTGTACCTGCACCCTTGATTGCGTTTGTGAATAATTCCTGTGATTTAGGACCGATATCAAGACCCATCCAGCCATCAGGTATTTCATCACTGTTTACAACCTGCGCTTCTGTATTTTCATCATATTCCTTACCAACCTTGTTATCAACAGGAATCAGGAACTTAACGCCCTTAGCTTCTGCATCCTTCATCATCTGACCTGCATTTTCAACCTGCTCCTCTTCAAGAAGAGATGTACCGATACTATGACCAAGAGATTTCATGAAAGTATAGGCCATACCGCCGCCGATGATGAGAGTATCGCACTTATCAAGAAGATTGGTGATTACGCCGATTTTATCTGAAACCTTTGCACCACCGAGGATTGCAACAAGCGGACGCTTAGGATCAGCAAGTGCACCGCCCATAAACTCAATTTCCTTCTGAATAAGATAACCGCAAACAGCAGGAAGATACGCAGCAACACCTGTTGTTGAGCAATGTGCTCTGTGAGCTGTGCCGAAAGCATCATTAACAAAAATATCTGCAAGAGAAGCAAGTTCCTTTGAGAAGTTTTCCTCATTCTTGGTTTCTTCTTTTCTGTAGCGAACATTTTCAAGAAGCATAACATCTCCGTCTTCAAGAGCAGCAGCCATAGCCTTTGCATTTTCGCCAACAACATTTTCATCTTCGGCAAGCTTTACTTCCTTGCCAAGGTACTCTGAAAGTCTTGCAGCAACAGGAGCAAGGCTGAATTCAGGCTTATATTCACCCTTTGGTCTGCCAAGATGAGAGCAAAGAATAACCTTTGCACCGTTTTCAACAAGATACTTGATTGTAGGAAGAGCAGCTACAATTCTTTTATCGTTTGTGATTTCTCCATCCTTAAGCGGAACATTGAAATCGCAGCGTGCAAGAACTTTTTTGCCTTTAACATCAATATCTTCGATTGTTTTTTTATTTAATGCGTTCATTGTAATACCTCTCTTTTATTTTTATAATTGTGAAGTTTTATACATCAATTATTATAAAATATATCCCTATCAAAATCAATACATATTTTTCCACAGAGATAAAGTTATTATTCGTTAACATTTTGTCAAACTTAATGAAAAAGGGCAGAAAAAAGCAGCAAAGGCAATTCACCTTTGCTACAATTTCAGTATTCTTCGCAATATTCTTTTTATTCTGCCCTTAAAGGTTCTCTCATAAGCCGCACGTTTTTCCGCTGCAACTCTTTCAGCCTCAAGTCTTTCAAGCTCCTGTTTTCGTGCTTTTTCCTCTTCAATTGCTCTTTCAATTGCTCTTTCGCACTGATTTTTATACTTATCCATAAGAGCTTTTTCTTTTATATCCTTTATGGTTCTGCGTAAAATTTTTATATCCTTTCTGTGGTTCATTGCAATCTTAATATAAAAATAGTAATCCATGCCGTTTTTTTCATCAAGGCTCAATATAAAACTTTTCAGCTGTTCCTCTTCCGCTTCGCTTGCATAATTACAGCTAAGGAAACAGCTTCGTTTAAGCTGAACCAGAAGTGCTTCATAGAATTCCGGATCACTGCCGAAATTGTTTTCCGTTGCAATACGCTCTATGTTTTTGATTACGCTGTAATAATTATAGGAGCTTTTTATACCTGCAGAGCCTGTCATTATGGAATCAGCCCTTAAACGCCTGTTATAAAGGTCTATATCTGCATAACGCACACGCTTTGCATAAAAAAGACATAGAATTGTAAACGGATTGTCTTCATATATTAATCCTTCAATAAATGAAATATTATTCTTTGTCAGTAAATCTTTTCTTATAAGCTGAAGGCAGACAGATGGTTTGTATTCGGCATTTTGGCTCATTATAATAAACATTTCTCTTCCGGTCATAACTCCGTTATATTCTGCTTTGCGATTATAACTAGAATCGTAATCTGTTTCAACACCAAACTCATGAAATGTTTTTGCACAGAAAAAGAGCTGATCAAGATCATCCTTTTTTGCCTCAGCATAAAGATATTCAATCGCCCTCGGCTCAATATAATCATCACTGTCTAAAAACAGAATGTACTCACCTTTTGCCTGAGTTATGCCCGCATTCCTTGCTGATGAAAGTCCTCCGTTTGTTTTATTTATTACGGAAACTCTGCTGTCACTCTTCTCGTATTCCGCAAGAATTTCACCGGAGCTGTCTGTGGAACCGTCATTTACACATATAATTTCAATATCTTTAAGAGAATTGTTTATGACCGAATCAATACATTCTTTAAGATAATCTTCAACATTATATACGGGGATGATAACCGATACCTTAACTTTTCCGTCAGTCTTGATTTCAAAGGGACATTTCCATTCATTAATATCAATTTTTGAGCTTTCGCAGACAGTAACATTATGTGCTTCATCCCACAGTTCCGCAGAGCTTCCTTCCATAAAATCAATGAGTCTGACATAATCTGCCTTTTTATAGAAATAGCCTCTTGTATGACTGAAAACACTCAAGTGGTACAAATAGGAATTTCTGAGCTTATCTGCAATAATTATATAATTTTCCTTATCTGTAATTTTGTCAAGCACATAAAAAGATGTGCTTAAGGCTCTGTTTGCAAAGCTTTGCTCAAATTTTGCAAATAAGCCTTTTTTCTGAAGTTCTTTTTTTAAGGCATAAAGCGATACATAAAAATCTTCATTAAGCTCTGATGTTTTACCCTGAAGGCTTGTTTCATTATCAACTCTATAATTAACAAAAGCTTCATTAATATAAGTTATTCTTTCGGCACATGCAAGTGAAGAATAAACAAAAAACAAATCATTTGTTTTCTTAAGAGGCTGAAACCGAAAGTCATTTTCAATAATAAATTCTCTTTTAAAAAGTTTAGTCCACGGAGCGGGATTTATTGCATTAAATATTCTTAATCTGATTTCTTCTGCCGAAAACGGAGTTTTATCCGGCAGAAAATCAACATTAAGATAATGCTTTACCGCTTTTATTTCACCTGTTTTCTCATTATAATTTTTAGCATTGCAAAGGCAGATTTCAGCATGATCACTTTCAATTTTATTATACATTGAAAGAAGCATATCCGGTTCAAAAAAATCATCGGCATCAAGGAAAATAACATATTTACCTGTTGAAGCATTTAAGCCGTTATTTCTTGCAACTCCTGCATAACTGTTTTTCTGCCGTAAAAGTGAAATTCTGCAGTCTTTTTCGGAAAATTTTTCAATAATTTCAACCGAGCGGTCCTCAGAGCCATCATCAACACATATAATTTCAATTTCCTTAAGAGTCTGATTCAAAAGACTTTCAAGGCACTGCTCAAGATATTTTTCAGCATTATAAACAGGAATAATAACAGATACTTTCATATTGCTTTATCCTCCTAAGTTTAGATACATTATTAGTATAATCATTATTCGTAGATGTGTCAATTATAATAATTTGTGTAAATTTATTACAAAAGATGAAAAAAAGTTGACAAAATCAACAAAACAATGTTACCATTATTCGTGCTAAAATAAATTTAGTATAAAGATAAAGGAGAATTATAAATTATGAAAAAACGAATAATCTCTTTAATGCTTTCCATTGCTATTCTATTATGCATTATGCCAGCAATTCCGGTTTCTTCAGAAGCGGCAGATTTTGCAACGCAGCTCAGAAGCAAGGGCTTTACCGAGTCATATATAACAAAGCTTGTAGAGCTGCACAAAAAATATCCTAATTGGAATTTTGAGCCGCTTATAACTAATGAAGACTGGACCACTGCTGTTGCGCAGGAAAGAACACCGCATTCACAGCAGCTTATTCAAAGATATTCCGGCAATAACGGAAAAGGTTACTATTGTGCTGATTCCACCTGCTATAGAAACGGAAATTATATTGTGCACGAAGGGTCAAACTGGGTTGCAGCCTCACAGACGGCTGTTGAATATTATATGGACCCAAGAAATTTTCTTGATGAAAAATACATTTTCCAGTTTGAATCAACTGCATATGATGCATCTCACTCTGTTGCGGGAGTAGAAACAATACTTTCGGGAACATGGATGCATAATGCCAATATCACATATAAAAATGCACAGGGTCGAACCGTAGACTATTCACCTGCAACGAAATATTCAGCAGCAATTATGGCTGCAGCAAAAAACAGCGGACTTTCTGCTTATTACCTTGCATCTAAAATTGTGCAGGAGGTTGGCGGCAGAACCAATTCCGCAGGAGGTGCAAGCGGCACCAATTCACGCTATCCCGGAATTTACAATTACTACAATATCGGTGCTTACACCGGTGCACTGGACGGGCTTAAATGGGCTGCAACCTCAAGTTCGGGGTACACAACAAATGCAAATTCAAATTTAAGAAAATCTCCAACAACAAACAGTTCCCGCATTGTATTAATTCCAAACGGAACAAAGCTTACCTACAATTCACAAACACAAAAACAATCCGATGGTCATATATGGTATAACGTTACCGTAACCGTAAGCGGCAAAACCTACACGGGATATATCCGTTCCGACCTTGTAAATAACGGATCGGATAAATATAACAGACCATGGACAAACCCTTACCTTTCAATCTACAACGGTGCTGTTTACATAGCGAACAACTTTGGAGCAACACAATACACAGGTTATCTCCAAAAATTCAATGTTAATCCTGCATCAGGTTCAAGCCTGCACAGCCACGAATATATGGCAAATGTTCAGGCAGCAGCTTCTGAGTCATTAAAAGCATATAACGGCTACAAAAGTGCAAATCTCCTGTCACAGGCACGCACTTTCTCTATTCCCGTTTACAAAAATATGCCTAATGATGTGGCAAAGGTTTCAAATGTAAAGGTTTCACTTGTTGCACCAAATAAGGCTGTAGTTTCTTATAACAAGGTTTCCGATATTACCGGTTACGATATTCAGGTAAGCGTAAATAACGGCAGCTGGACTCATTATGTTCATACCACCTATTTATCCAAGGAATGGGAATTTCAAGAGGCTGCCAACTACCAGCTCAGGGTAAGAACATATACCTTAATTGACGGATACTACTATTATAATGATAACTGGTCTGATACCATATCGTTTTCCACCAAGCGGCTATCCGCAAGTATACCAAAGGTTCAGAACTTTACCATTACCAATGCACTGCCTAACGGAAAAGCTACCGTTTCCTGTGCAAAAGACCCCAAGGCAAGCGGTTATCAGATTCAGATTAGAAAAAACGGCGGTGCATGGACACATTACGTTCATACAGGTTATTGGACTAAGGAATGGGCCTTTGAGCCTAACACCGATTATCAGATCAGAATGAGAGCCTATGATATTTATAACGGAAAATACTCCTATTCATCCAATTGGTCTGAAATATTAAGCTTTACAACAAAAAATACACTTCCAAAGGTTACAAACTTTACTGTAACAAATATACTGCCTAACGGAAAAGCTACTGTTTCCTGTGCTAAAGACCCTAAGGCAAACGGCTATCAGATTCAAATTAAAGAAAACGGCAGTGACTGGAAGCATTACGTTCATACCGGTTACTGGACTAAGGAATGGAATTTTGATCCAAACAAAGATTATCAGATCAGAATGAGGTCTTACTACTATTTAGACGGTAAATATTACTATTCTTCCAATTGGTCTGATACATTAAGTTTTTCAACAAAGAACAAACTTCCTAAGGTTAGCAATTTTACTGTTACAAATGTTCAACCTGACGGAAAAGCTACCGTTTCCTGCACAAAGGATCCTAATGCCACAGGCTATCAGATTCAGATTAAAGAAAACGGCGGTGACTGGAAGCATTACGTTCATACCGGTTACTGGACAAAAGAATGGAATTTTGATCGAAACAAAGACTATCAGATCAGGATGAGATCTTATTACTATCTTGATGGTAAATACTATTATTCTTCCAATTGGTCTGACACTTTAAGTTTTTCAACAAAGCGTTCTTCTATTCCAAAAGTTACAAACTTTACCGTTACAAGTATATGGCCTGACGGAAGAGCTACTGTTTCCTGTGCAAGAGATCCTTTGGCAACAGGCTACCAGATTCAGATTAAGGAAAACGGCGGCGACTGGAAACACTATGTTCATACAGGCTACTGGACCAAGGAGTGGACTTTTGAAAAAGGTAAAAACTACCTGATAAGAATGAGGGCTTATGATATTATTGACGGTCAATATTACTATTCAAACAATTGGTCCGATACATTAAGTTTTTCAACAAAACGTACAATTCCTCAGGTTACAGACTTTACTGTTACAAACATAAAGGCAGGCGGTTTTGCTACTGTTTCCTGTGCAAGAGATCCTTTTGCTGACGGTTACCAGATTCAAATCAAAGAAGAAGGCGGAGACTGGAAGCATTATGTTCACACAGGCTACTGGACTAAGGAATGGACATTTACTTCCGGCAGAAAATATCAGATAAGAATGAGAGCTTATGACATTATTGACGGTCAATATGCTTATTCACCAAATTGGTCTGATACATTAACCTTTACTGCAAAATAAATACGCTGCAAGATAAAAAGGACTGAGACAATATTTGTCTCAGTCCTTTTTTTACAAAAAACAACCCGAAGGAAGAATCCTTCGGGTTTGAATTATAAATTAAAGTGCTTCTTTAACATTGTTAAGCTCTGCTTTGAGTTCTTCAGGAAGAGTATCACCAAACTTAGCATAGAGTTCGTCTACACCCTTGAATTCTTCTTCCCAAGCAGCCTTATCAACATCAAGAATCTTTTCAAGATCTTCCTTAGTCATATCAAGACCTTCAAGGTTGATATCATCAGCATATGGAAGATAACCGATAGCTGTTTCCTGAGCGTCTACCTTACCCTCGCAGCGATCAATAATCCAGTCAAGAACACGCATATTGTCACCGAAACCAGGCCAGAGGAAGTTACCCTCATCATCCTTACGGAACCAGTTAACATTGAAGATTTTAGGAGCCTTATCAGGATCAAGAGTTTTACCAATCTCAATCCAATGCTTCCAGTAGTCACCCATATTGTAGCCGCAGAATGGAAGCATAGCCATAGGATCACGGCGAACAACACCAACCGCACCTGTTGCAGCAGCAGTTGTTTCTGAACCCATGATTGAGCCTACGAATACACCATTGTTCCAGCTCTTTGACTGATATACAAGAGGAGTAAGCTTAGCACGTCTGCCGCCGAATACGATTGCTGAAATCGGAACACCCTGTGGGTTTTCAAATTCAGATGAAATACAAGGGCAGTTTGTTGCAGGAGCAGTGAATCTTGAGTTTGGATGAGCACCCTTCTCTGTTGATTCCTGACCATTCCAAGGATTACCCTTCCAGTCAATAGCATTTGTAGGCGGATTCTTGTCAAGACCTTCCCACCAAACTGTATTGTTATCAAGGTTGTGACAAACGTTTGTGAAAATAGTGCCGCTCATTGTTGACTTAAGAGCGTTTGGATTAGATTTCATATTTGTTCCCGGAGCAACACCGAAGAAACCGTTTTCAGGGTTGATAGCATAAAGGCGACCGTCCGGACCTTTTCTGATCCAAGAAATATCATCACCAACGCACCATACTTTGTAACCTTTCTTCTGATAGCCTTCCGGAGGAATAAGCATTGCAAGGTTTGTTTTACCGCATGCACTTGGGAATGCTGCACAAATATACTTAACCTCACCGTTTGGTTTTTCAAGACCAAGGATAAGCATATGCTCTGCCTGCCACATTTCATTCTTACCAAGGTAAGAAGCTATACGAAGTGCAAAGCACTTTTTGCCAAGAAGAACATTTCCGCCGTAAGCTGAGTTAACAGAAATAATTGTATTATCCTCAGGGAACTGGCAAATCCATCTGTTTTCAGGATCTACATTACATTTGCAGTGCATACCGCGTACCCAGTCATTTGAATCGCCAAGAGCTTCAAGCACCTTTTTGCCTATTCTTGTCATGATGTTCATATTAAGAACAACATAGATTGAATCTGTGATTTCAATACCAATCTTTGAGAATGGTGAACCAACAGGGCCCATTGAATAAGGGATAATATACATTGTTCTGCCCTCATATGAACCGGCAGCAATGTCATAAAGCATTTTGTATGCTTTTTCAGGATCCATCCAGTGGTTGGTTGGACCTGCATCTTTTTCATTCTTTGAGCAGATAAGTGTTCTGTCTTCAACACGAGCAACATCGTTTTCTGCTGTTCTGTGAAGATAGCAGTCAGGAAGAAGCTCTTCGTTAAGCTTAATCATTTCACCTGTTTCTACTGCTTCTGCTTTAAGTGCATCAATCTGCTCCTTAGAGCCGTCAATCCACATGATTTTTGATGGCTTTAAAAGTTCTACCTTTTCATCAAGCCAATCAAGAAGTGACTTATTGTTTGTAAGTGTTGTTTCCATATTATCTCTCCTTTATACAGAATACAATTTAGTGATGGAAATTAATGAGTAAATGCCGCAATTTTCATCAGTTTATATTATAGCAAATTTTTCCCTGATTTCAATAGGCATAATATATAAATTGACTAAAATTTAACAATATCTATTGGCATTGTTGCATAAGCATTAAGGTTATTTTCTGCTTTTATGCCTGCAGTAAATTCATAGTAGCCCTGCGAAGCAACCATTGCGGCATTATCACCGCAGTATTTAAGCTGCGGCAAATATAAATCCCAGCCGTGCTTTTTGCACAGCAACTCGCTTTCACACCTTAAAAGGGAATTTGCAGAAACTCCCCCTGCCAGCACAATTTTATTATAACCAAAATTTTCTGAAACCTTTTCAAGATTTGAAATTAAACAGCCTACAACATTTTTCTGAAAGGATGCCGCCAGATCGGGAATGTTTATCTCCTCGCCTTTCTGTGCAGCATTGTGAACAATATTTATAACAGAGGTTTTCAGACCACTGAACGAAAAATCATATGGTGCACCGTCTACTCTCGGATGAGGGAAAGAATAGGCATCTGCATTCCCGTCCCTGCTGATTTTATCAATGCTGATTCCTCCGGGGTAAGGAAGCCCCATTGTGCGGCCCGCCTTATCAAGTGCTTCACCCGCAGCATCATCACGTGTTTTTCCTATTATTTTATAATCTGTATAGCTGTTAACTGCAACAATATGTGAATGTCCTCCGCTTGCAATAAGGCAAAGGAAAGGCGGCTTCAAGTCAGATGTTAAGTAATTTGATGCAATGTGAGAACGAAGATGATGAACAGGCACCAGCGGCTTATTTGCAGAAACTGCAAGCCCCTTTGCAAAATTGACACCCACAAGAAGTGCACCTATAAGACCCGGTGCAAAGGTAACTGCAATTGCATCAATATCATCAATCGTGCAGTCTGCCTGCTGCAAAGCCTCTTTAACAACGCCGCTTATTGATTCCGCATGCCGTCGTGAAGCAATTTCAGGCACAACGCCGCCATAGAGCTTATGCTCATCAAGCGAGGTTGCCACAATATTTGATTTAACAATTCTTCCGTCCTGCACAACTGCTGCCGCAGTTTCATCACAGGAGGATTCTATTCCTAAAATATTCATTATCAATTAAAATTCCTTTTTCATCAAAATTGCATTTTCAGTTGGATTACTGTAATAATCCTTGCGTACACCCGTATCCTTAAACCCAAGAGATTTATATAGATTAATAGCAGCCGCATTGCTTTCGCGTACATCAAGAAAAACTGCATCTGTTTCATTGATTTCAAAGCTTTTTAAAAGCAGCTTTTCCGCTATTCCCCGCCTTCTGTATTCAGGCAGAACGGCAACACGCACTATATCCGCTTCGCCGCAGACAACATAAAGCATTGCATAGCCGACTGCCCTGCCGTCTTCAACGGCAACATAAATGTGGGAGCAATCATTTTTCAGTTCATCCGCAAGCACCGTTTCACCCCACGGATTTGAAAAGCAGACACGTTCAATTTCAGCAACTGCTTTAACATATTTTGTTGATAATTCTTTAATTTCCATAATTAAACCAATAAAATCTTTATTTCTATATTAGATTTGAACCGAACTGCAATTAATGTGCATCGTACCACGTTTTGCCGATTTTACCGTCCGCAAGCAGGCGAACCTTCATATTGCAGGCATTTTCCATTTCCTCGGTTACAATTTCAAGTGCTTTTTCAGCTTCGCTTTCAGGCGCTTCAACAATAAGCTCATCGTGCACCTGAAGAATCAGGCGGGCCTTCATATTTTCCTTTTCCAGCCTTGCGGCAACCTTAACCATGGCAATTTTAATAATATCCGCAGCCGTTCCCTGAATAGGCATATTTCTTGCAACACGTTCTCCGAAAGCCCGCATCATATGATTGCTTGATGCAAGCTCGGGCAGATAGCGGCGGCGATTGAACAGCGTTTCCGAATAGCCGTTATCCTTTGCCTTTTCAATCATTCTGTTCATATAGGATGCAACACCGCTGAAGTGCTGAAGATAACCATCTATATATTCCTTTGCTTCCTTGTTTGTAACACCGATATCCTTTGCAAGGCTGAAAGCACCGATACCGTAAACAATACCAAAATTAACCGCCTTTGCTCTTGAACGCAGAATGGGTGTTACCATCTCGGCAGGCAGTCCGAAAACCTGTGCAGCGGTTGTGCGGTGAATATCCTCTCCGCTGTTGAAGGCAGCTATCATATTTTTGTCATCTGCCAAGTCTGCAAGCACACGCAATTCAATCTGGCTGTAGTCCGCATCAATAAGTACCTTTCCTTCACCTGCACGGAAAAACTTTCTCATTTCCTTGCCTAACTCCGTACGGATAGGAATATTCTGCAAATTAGGCTCAAGCGAGGAAATTCTGCCCGTGCGTGTTTCAACCTGATTGAATGAGGTGTGAATTCTGCCGTCTGCATTTATTACCTTCAAAAGTCCGTCACAATAGGTTGATTTCAGCTTTGAAAGACTCCTGAATTCAAGAATCAATGACACAACGGGATACTGCGGTGCAAGTTCCTCAAGAATTTCCGCCTTTGTTGAATAGCCGCTTTTGGTTTTCTTTTTGCAGGGAATGCCCATTTCTTCAAACAGAATTACACCGAGCTGCTTTGGAGAATTTATATTAAATTCGTGACCGACGGTTTCATATATAGCGGCAGTTAATTCTTTAATCCGTGCAGAAAGCATTTTGCCGAATTCCTCTATGCCCTCTTTATCCACCTCAAAGCCTGCAATCTCCATTTTTCCGAGAACTTCGGCAAGCGGAAGCTCAATTTCATTTAAAAGTTTCGTCTGCTCTGCTTCTTCAAGAAGTATATTGGTTTTATCAAAAAGGGGCTTTATTACAGCTGCATAAGAAACAGCCTGCTCCGCCTGCCCCATTTCATTTTCATATTCAGGCAGAATAACACCATATTCAAGACAAAGATGATCCATATCATAATTTGTATCAGACGGACGCAGAAGATATGCCGAAAGCATTAAATCCCCTGCAACCGCATTGCAGTTTACACCCATCTTTGCAGCAAGGCGGTGAAGTTCCTTTGTATTGTAGCTGTACTTTTTAACACTGCTGTTAAAAAATTCTGTAACAAAGCTGCTGAACTGCTCACAATAAGACGGCATTACAACAATTTCATCACCGATTGCAAAATACAAATCAGCAATTGCACCATCAATAACATCTGCATAAAAATATGCTTGGTCATTTCCGATTTTTTCAAGCAGCTCTTTTGCATCTGTACATATTTCCTTCGTTATTTCACGCGGCTTCTCTTCTGTTATTTCAACCCTTGCTTCATTTCGGTTAAGATTGAATTTATCAATAAGGCTGAAAAGCTCAAGCCGTGCAAATTCCGAAGCCGCAGCAGACTTATCTCCGCCGTTAACAACATAAGAATTTATATTTACATCTATAGGGGCATCTGTGCGTATCGTGCCGAGTTCGAGTGAAAGATATGCTTTTTCCTTATCAATTCTGAGCTTTTCGCGCACACCCTTTTTAATATCTATTTCATCCAGATGTTCATAAATGTAATCTATATTTTCAAATTTCTGAATTAAATCCAGTGCGGTTTTTGCACCAACGCCTGCAACTCCGGGAATATTATCGCTTGAATCACCCTGCAGTGCCTTAACCTGAATAAGTGCCGCCGGAGCAATACCATATTCCTCCATAATTGCTGCTTCATCATAAACATCCGTTGCAGCCTGACCGGCTTTTGTTCTTGCAAGCAGAACCTTAACTCCGCCGTGTGCAAGCTGAAGTGCGTCCCTGTCCCCCGTAGCGATAAAGCATTCATTTGAGTTGTTACGGCAGTTTTCTGCAAGCGTGCCTAAAATATCGTCTGCCTCCCATCCCTCACACTCAATCGTTTTATAGCCAAGGCAATGAAGAAGATTTTTAAGCACAGGCATCTGCTGACGAAGCTCATCCGGCATACCGTGCCTGCCTGCCTTATATGCATCATACATTTTATGTCGAAAGGTTGGTGCATGAACATCAAACGCAACCGTTACTGCATCCGGGCCGCAGAAATCCTGCAGTTTTAGAAGAATATTTAAAAAACCGTAAACAGCATTTGTATAATAACCGCTTTTTGTTGATAATAGCTTTATTCCGTAAAAGGCACGGTTAACAATACTGTTACCGTCAAGCACAAGTAATTTCATTTTCAAACCTCTTGTAATTTATGATATTTGTATTATTGTATCATATATCATTATAAAATAAAACAAAAAAATGCACACAAAAATATGGGCAAGCTATGCTCACCCATACTGAATAAATTTTATTAAACCAATGCTTATTTGCGAGGTCCGTTATAGCCCTGTGCTTCCTGGAAAGCCGCAATTTTATCAATTACACCCAAAACAACATCAAAGCCGTCACCTACTGTTTCCATTTCAAAACGCTCAGGCATATCACGCCAAGTGTGATAATAATAGGTAAGCACCGGATTCTGTGCCGCAAAGGTAACTGATTTAACGCCTGCCTTTGTAAGCGGTGTGCTGTCACATCCGCCGACAGGGTTATGAATACAGCCGTTTGTTTTGCTTTCAATACCAAGTTCATTGAATGTATCCTTAAACATCTGCTCAAGGTCTTTATCAAAGCGTGTAAACTGCCAATCGTCTTTAATAACAACCTCAAAATACTCTTTATCCGCAACTGAATCTATATTGATATTCCATGCATTCTTTGTTAAATCATCATTCTTGTGCTCTGCTGCAAATGCCATTGATCCTCTTAAACCTGCCTCTTCGGAACCGCAGTTGAAATCAACAATACGGCAATTTTTAGGCATTTTATCAGGATTTTCCTTGAAATACCTTGTTACGGCATAGCTGAGTGCACAGCCTGTTGCATTATCCATGGCACCGCGTGATGCATTGCGGGGATTCGGATCTGCCCACATAACAACAAACATACTTCCGATAGCGGTAATAATCGGAATAAAATGCATTGCTATTCTGAAATAATAGAATGATAATGAATAATTTACACAGTTCAATGCCCAGTCTGCGCCTAAATATGCACCTGTATAAATAACAGACATTGCAATAGAAACACCGATAAGAAAGAATACGCAGATTGCACCGAAGCCAACCTTGCCATATGTAGCAAGCATACCGATTAAAGGCTTATCCTTATATTTGTATGCGTGCTCTGAATGTCTCCATGTCCAGCTTGTATCTGTGTGACCTGAAAGAATAATTGTATAATCATACTTTCCGTCCTCCGGCAAAAGCTCACCATATGTATTCTGTGATATTTCCTGCTTGAAGAACATATCAAACCATGTTTTGTAGAGGAACACACTTAAAACAAGCCATGCAACAACAACGATTCCGCCGAGAGCCATTCCGAACCACACGGAAGTAATCTGAAGAGCAAGATAAACGAGTGCACTTAAAATAACACCTGCCCAGCCTGCATATGGAATTCCGCCGATTGATGAACGAGGAGAAACAGCAAACTCCTCCTGCTTAGGTTCTATGCCGATTTCGCGAAGCTTATCACCCATATAGTCGGCATACTTCTTTTCACCCTCTGATCCGGGCAGTCTGCTGCCGATTTTTTTTGCCGCATATGTAACTATATCATATGCTTCCTGCACATACTTTCTGCTTTCTTCTTTCATTTTTTCTCCTCCGAAAAATTAATATAGTTATATTTTACTAAAATGAAATGTAAATTACAATAAAAACTTGTATTTATTTATAAAACAATAAAAAAACATTA
>CAJTMQ010000017.1:0-10931 GCA_910577215.1 uncultured Eubacterium sp.
TATTATTAATCCTATTCAAAGTTACCGTGATTAAAGCAACAATCATTACTGTAAAAAAAATTTTATCAGCAGCGGCAACACCAAGCAGTTTTAAGCCATATGTTAATGCAGATACAACTGAAAGCAGCATTAACGGTTTCAGTAAAAATGTAAAATCATATAAATTATTCAATTTTATTCTTTTCAAACTTCTCATAAAAATAATATGTGAAGATATTGAAAAAATTAAACAGCACAGAGCAAAAATCACACTGTGCTGTGCATTTTACCATTTTCTGTTATCGTAATTCGGGCAGGTTTTATCTTTCAATGCCGCTCTTATTTCAACATAGCAGCCGCATTTGCGGCACATTCCCGAAATAAGAAAATCACATTTCCTGCAAAAGGAAAGGCGTTTTTCATATAAAACCTTATCTGCTTTTAAACTATTATCCAATGTATCAAGATAATCAGTAACTGTTTTAAAAGCGGCATTCTCCCCTGCTTCAAGCAGAAGGCATTTTTTACATAAATGCTCCATTACTTTTCAATAACAAATTTAACAACCGAGCAAGCCGGAATGGTTGCGGTAAAGCCATCTTTAAGCATTCTGAAATCAGTGAATTCCTCAACCTTAACTGCCTCTGTATTATCAAAATCATTCTTATCGTGAATTTCACCTGTAAGAATTTCTGCCTTAATTGATTTCACCTTAGTATCGGCAATCTGGCACTTGATTTTTGCTGATTTTGAAGCAGACGTATTTGTTATTGTTGAATAAATTATACCGTTTTCATCAACGGAAGCAGACTCAACAAGCTGAGGGAATGCTTTGTTGTTATCATTAACTGAGTTAATTTCATCAGTTGTTATATATGAACCAACAAGTGTATTTTCCTGATGATCCTTATACATTTTGAAAACGTGATATGTCGGAGTAAGAACCATTTTTTCAGCATCTGTAAGCACAACTGCCTGAAGCACATTAACAGTCTGAGCAATGTTTGCCATCATAATTCTGTCTGCATGCTTATTGAAAATATTTAGTGTTAAACCGGCAACAATTGCATCACGCATTGTATTATGCTGATAAAGGAATCCGGGGTTTGTGCCCGGCTCAACATCATACCACGTACCCCATTCATCAACAATCAGCTTAACCCATTTCTGCGGATTGACACAATCCATAACAGCAAGATGATTATTAATCAATTCTTCCATTTTATAAGCCTTGCAGATAGTTGAATTGTATTCCTTAACATCAAATTCGGTTGCCGAGCCTTTATGATGCCACTCGCCTGTAGGAATTGTATAGTAATGAAGAGATATACCCTGTGCCTTATGCTTAACCTTATCCATAACCTCTCGTGTCCAGTGATAATCATCTACATTCGGTCCGCAGGCAATTCTCTTAATTCTGTTTTTATCATCATAATCTCTTACATATGTGTTATATCTCTTGAAAAGGCATCCATAGTATTCAGGATCCATGGTGCCGCCGCAGCCCCATGATTCATTGCCGACACCGAAGTATTTAATCTTCCACGGCTTTTCTCTTCCATTTGCCTTACGAAGCTCTGCCATAGGCGAAACCCCGTCAAAAGTCATATATTCAACCCACTCATTCATCTCCTGAACCGTGCCTGAGCCGACATTGCCGTTAATATACGTATCACATCCAAGCTGTTCACAAAGCTCAAAATATTCGTGAGTGCCAAAGGAATTGTCTTCAACAACACCGCCCCAATGGGTGTTAACCATTTTCTTTCTGTTTTCCTTTGCACCGATACCGTCTTTCCAATGATATTCATCGGCAAAGCAGCCACCGGGCCAGCGAAGAACAGGAATTCCCATATCTTTAAGTGCATTCACCACATCACTGCGCATACCGTTTACATTAGGAATTTTGGAATTTTCACCAACATATATTCCCTCATAAATACATCTTCCGAGATGCTCTGCAAAATGACCGTAAATATCCTTGTTAATTTTACTAATTTTCTGATTAGGATTAATTAAGTATTTTTCCATAAATAATTACCTCTTTTTTATGATACATAAAATTATCATATATGAAAATTAATGTCAATAAAATTTGACATAATAAATTTAAAATTTTATAATTGATTTGGTGATTAATAATGAAAATAAATAATTGTACTAATATGATTAATAGTCTTGAGTGTGATGCACTATTGCTTCTTAACGAAAGCAATATGCACTATCTTTGCGGTTTTTCGCCAAGCGAGGGTGCTGTTCTGCTTTTAAAAGACGGCAGTGCATATCATTTTGTTGATTCAAGATATACTGAAGAAGCTGAAAACCACGCAAAGGAAACAGGCTTAAGGGTTATTGAAATAACGTCAAAATTCACCGATGAAGTTGCCGATATATGCAAAAGGCATAATGTTCAAAAGATTGCTTTTGAAAATGAAACGATATCATTAAAGGCATATAATGCTTATAAAGAAGCAACAGGCTGTAAATTTACAGGCATTGACAGCAGGCTTATGAGGATACGAAATGTTAAATCGGCTGATGAAATTGAGCTTATGAAGCAGGCAAATTCAATTGCCGAAAAAAGCTTTATTGAGCTTCTGAATTATGTTGAAGCAGGAAAAACAGAAAAAGAGATGCAATCCTACTTTGATTATTTAATGGCGAAAAACGGATCAGACGGACTTTCCTTTTCAACTATTCTTTTAACGGGAGCTCATACTTCCCTTCCGCACGGTGTGCCGAGTGACAAAGTAATTCATAAAGGTGATTTTGTGTTATTTGATTTCGGTGCAACATACAAGGGCTATCACTCCGATATGACGCGTACAATCGCCGTAGGCAGTGCAACGGATGAAATGAAAGAAATGTACAGCCTTGTTTTAAATGCCCAGCTTGCGGGAATTGGCGCACTTAAAAACGGCGTTAAGTGTTCCGATGTGTATCAGGCGGCATATGATGTACTTGAAGAAAAGCATATGGGAAAATATTTTCGCCATTCGCTTGGTCACGGAGTAGGTCTTGATATTCACGAGGGCTTCAGCTCATCACCAAAAAGTGAAGATATTTACGAGGTGGGCAATGTAACCTCCGTTGAGCCGGGAATTTATATTCCCAATAAATTCGGTATAAGAATCGAAGATGTCTGCATTGTTACCGAAAACGGATGCGAAAACATTTCAACCGTTGATAAAAGTCTTTTGATCATATAAAAAAGCCTCACTATGTGAGGCTTTTTTTATATTTATTATGAGGCGTTTACTTCTTAATTTCAATAAACTTATAACCTGCATCCGTAACAGTCTGCTTGATTGCAGCTTCATCGATTTCACCGCTTTCAATGACTGCTCTGTTTTTTGAATGGTCCGCTGTTACCTTAACACCGATTTTATCAAGAGCTTCCGTAACATGTGCCTCACAATGTGCACACATCATTCCTTCAATAACAATGTAAGGTTTATTATCCTTTTTAAAAATGCTCATATCTATTTCCTTCCTTTTTGATGATTTATGAGTGATTTTATTTATATTAACGATATTCAGCCTTAAAGCATTCATAACAACACAAAAGCTTGAAAGGCTCATTGCCGCCGCACCAATCATAGGATTAAGCGTTATTCCGAACGCAGGATAAAGCACACCTGCGGCAACAGGAATACCAATAATATTATAAATAAATGCCCAGAATAAATTTTCTTTTATGTTCTGAATGACCTTTCTGGATAAGGTGATTGCTGATGAAACGTCTTCAGGATTACTTTTCATAAGCACAACATCCGCTGCATCAATTGCAACATCTGTTCCCGCACCGATTGCAATACCTGTGCTTGCTCTGGTAAGTGCAGGAGCATCATTTATGCCGTCACCAACCATAGCAACATTGCCGTATTCTGAGAGTAAACGCACTTTTTCCTCTTTGCCGTCAGGCAATACCTTTGAAATAATATTGCTTATTCCAACCTGGCTGCCGATTGCATTGGCGGTTTCTTCATTATCTCCTGTAATCATAACAACGGAAACACCCATTTTATTCAGGTTTTCAACTGCCTGCTTACTCGTTTCCTTAACCGTATCCGCAACCGCTATAACACCTAAAAACTTCTTGTCAGCGGCAAAAAATAAAGGAGTTTTTCCCATTCCCGAAAGTTCATTTGCATAAGATAAATATGCTTCGGGAATTGCAGCAATACTGCTTATATATTCAATATTTCCGCCGTAAACCTCTGCATCGTTAACAGTTCCGACTAATCCATTGCCTGCAACTGCTTTCAAATTCTCGGCATCAAGCAATGGAATATTTTCGTTTTCACAATATTTAATAATTGCTTTTGAAAGCGGATGTTCACTTTTGCTTTCAATTGCATAAGCAAGCTTCAACAGCTTTTCTTCATCATCTGATTTGATATCGGTAACAGATGGATTACCCTCTGTTACCGTTCCGGTTTTGTCAAGGCAGACTATATCCGTTTTTCCTGCAATCTCAAGGCTTTCTGCAGTTTTGAACAGAATACCGTTTTTAGCACCCTTTCCGCTGCCTACCATAATTGCAACAGGCGTAGCTAAACCAAGTGCACAAGGGCAGCTAATTACAAGAACGGATATACCTCTTGCAAGTGAAAAGCCTATGCTCTGCCCTGTTATAAGCCACACTGCCATTGTAACCAAAGCAATCGCCATAACAATAGGTACAAACACACCCGAAACCTTATCGGCAATTTTTGCTATAGGCGCTTTCGTTGCAGATGCATCCGAAACCATTTTTATGATTTTGGAAATCGCTGTATTCTGCCCTACAGAGGTTGCCCTGCATTCAATAAAGCCGCTTTGATTTATTGTTGCTGCCGAAACATTGTCTCCGACTGCTTTATCTACAGGTATACTCTCACCTGTTAATGCAGATTCATCAACAGCACTCTCACCTTTTACAACAATACCGTCAACAGGAATGCTTTCACCCGGACGAACAACAAATATATCATCAACAACAACATTTTCTGCATTGATTGTAATTTCCTTGCCGTTTCTTACTACTGTTGCATTATCGGGAGCGAGCTTCATCAGGCTTTTAAGTGCATCCGTTGTTCTGCCCTTTGAATATGCTTCAAGCGTTTTGCCTACCGTTATAAGTGCTAAAATCATAGCTGCAGACTCAAAATACAAATCATGCATATAAGTATGGGCAGCCGAAGTATTTCCCCTTGTTATTTCCACAGTCATTAAAAACATAACAACCGTGCTGTAAATAAATGCTGCACCTGAGCCGAGAGCAACAAGTGTATCCATATTTGGTGCTCTGTGAATCAAGCCTTTAAAACCGCTTATAAAGAATTTCTGATTTATCACCATTATTGCAATTGTAAATATAAGCTGAAACAATGCAATACCAAGATGATTTCCATCAAGAAAAGACGGCACGGGCCAGCCCCACATCATATGTCCCATGGAAACATACATCAGCGGAATCAGCAATACAACTGATGAAATAAGCCTTTTTAACATCAAAGGAGTCTGCTCATCTTTCAGAACATCATCCTTTTCCTTTTTTGTATCATGGGACTTTTCCTCTGCACCGTAACCTGCATTTTCAACTGCACCTATGACGACAGAAGCATCTGCTTTTCCGTCAACAACCATGGAATTGGTAAGCAGATTAACTGCAACCATATCAACACCGTCTACAGCAGAAACAGCTTTCTCAACGCGTGCACTGCAGGCAGCACAGGTCATTCCCGTAACATTAAATTCCTTCATATATCAACAACCAATCTTTATTTCATTAATTTCTGAAGCGTAGAAAGCAAATCATCAACCGTTTCATTTTTTCCTGCCTTAATATCATCTGCAACACAGGTTTTAATATGCGTTGAAAGCAATTCACGGTTAAAAGAATTAAGAGCCGCAGTTGCAGCTGCAACCTGAGTTATAATATCCGTACAGTAGGCATCATTTTCAACCATACCCTTTATCCCTCTGATCTGTCCCTCTATTCTGTTCAGGCGGTTAATCAGTAATTTGTACTCTGCTTCACTTCTCTGCTTTGTTTTATGACAGCAATTACATTCTTCCATAAGCAGCAACCTCCTTATACCCTAATGGGGTATTTTTATTATATACCCTGTCAGGGTATATGTCAATACCCAAAAAAGCGAAAATGTAATTATAAAACATTTTCGCTTTTTTAATACTTATTTTATTGATTTAACAACCTGATATGCACTTTCTGTTGCATTATAGATTCTGCCAACTTTTGAAGAATCACCTATATTATAAACGTGTTTAAATAAATTCTTGATTTCCTCATACAATGCATTATCAGGTCTTACGCCTAATGATAAAACAACTAAATCACAAGACAAATGCTCAGCTTTCTTTGTTTTAATATTTTCAATAATAATTCCATCCGACTTTATTTCAGTTAATTTTGAAGATGTGTAAAACCTTGTATTATATCTTTTTAACTTAGGTAAAGCATCATCAAGATGCTGGAACCATGCACCGGGTGCAATTTCATCTGCCATTTCAACAATGGATACTTGATTTCCTGCTTCACAAAGAAGTTCAGATGTTTCAAGACCTGTCATACCGGAGCCGATTACACAAACCTTTTTATTTTCAACTTTGATATTGCCGTTTAAAATTTCTGTAACAGTAACAACATTTTCGCCCTCAAATGCCTTTGGCTGAACAGCATTTCCGCCTGTTGCATTTATAACATATTCAGGTGAATATGCTGCAATAATATCTTTGGTTGCAGTAACACCGTAAATAATCTTTGCCCCTGCTTTTTCTGCATTTGTAAGCAAATCTTCGGCACACCAATGAAGCTTTCCCTTGTGAGGAGGCTTATCGGCAAGATTAATTTGACCGCCTGCCTGTTTTTCTTTTTCAATAACGGTAACCTCAAAACCTCTTTTTGCAAGCAGCTCAGCCGCGGTAAGACCCGCAACACCTGCACCGATTATAACAACCCTTCTACTGTTTCCGTTTTCAGGCAGCTTTTCACCTTCTCTGCCGACAAACGGATTAACCGAGCAGTGACCGTGCTCACCGATATATGCACCCTCCATCATACTTTCAAAGCAGTAAAGGCAGCAGACACAGCGTTTGATTTCATCTTCTCTGTTTTCAAGCACCTTATTGCACCAATGCGGATCTGCAATATGCGGTCTGCCAAGTGCAACAAAATCCTGTATACCCTCCTGAAGCTGCTGCTCAGCCTGTTCAGGCGAACGGATAAGATTAGCGGCAATAACAGGAATATTAACCGACTTTTTTATCTCTGCCGCTAAATTTTTACGCCACCCGCATTCGAATGTTGTTGGTTCAAGCCAATAATTAAATGTATCATAACCTGCGGAGGAAACATCAATAGCATCTATGCCCTTCTTTTCAAGGATTTTTGCCATTTCAATACCTTCCGAGAGCGTATAGCCCTTATTGCTCTGCCCGATTTTATCATACATCTCATCAACAGTTAAACGAACAATAAGAGGATAATCTTTTCCGCATTTTTTACGTACATCATCAATAATTTCAAGCAGAAATCTCATTCTGTTTTCAAGACTTCCGCCGTATTGATCAGTTCGTTTATTTGTTTCGGGAGATAAAAACTGCTGAATTAAATAACCGTGGCTTGCATGAAGCTCAATGCCGTCACAGCCTGCCTTTTTTACTCTGTATGCGGCATCACCGAACTGTGAAATAATTTTCTTAATCTGACTAACAGATAGTGCCTTATTGGTACTTTCAGCAAATTTACTTCTGTTTGATTTGCTCGGCGAAACTGTTCTGAAGAATAAATCCTTTTCTACAAGCTTTTTACCAAGCGGAACAATACTTCCGTAAAGCAGCTTGCTATATAGATTCTTAGGCATAATATTATCACACAGTACTGAAATAGGAACAGTATTAATCATAAGATTCACATTCTGCCTGCCGGGATGATGAAGCTCAACAAATATTTTTGCACCATGCTTATGCATTCTTTCTGCAAGACATGAGATAGATTCAATATTCCTATCCTTAGATGCTGCAAGCTGACCGAATGAAGAAGCACCTGTTAAATCGTTAACACGTGTAATTTCGGTGATGATAAGACCCGTACCACCCTTAGCTCTTTCTTCATAATAATTAATCATTTTTTCAGTTGCGTTGCCGTTGAACTGACCGAAACCCATCATCATCGGCGCCATAACAATTCTGTTTTTTATTTCAACATTACCTATTTTCAAAGGGCTGAAAAGCATATTATATTCCATAAATATCCCCTTATATTTTATAGTATGATTATAGCATTTTACTTTAAATTAATCAACATAAAGAAAAACACCGAAATTCGGTGTTTTAATTCTTAGTTATTTTTTTTATATCACTTGCAGTTCCCATAACAATTATATGTTCATCCCTTGTGAAAATATAATCTGCCGAATTTATGGCAGTAACTTTATTGAAACTGTCCTTTGATGCAATTACAGTTACATTATGAAACTTACGAACATTAAGATCTATAAGACTTTTACCGCACCAATTACCCGGTGTTTCAATCTCATAAATTCCTGCATTATCACTTAATCTTATATACTCATAAATATTTTTGTTTGAATATTCAACAGCAGTATTATACGCAATATCTCTTTCAGGATAAACAACTCTGTCAGCACCGTTTTTCAGCAAAAACTTTTCATGTATTTCGGATATAGCTTTAGCGATAATCTGAGAAGCTCCAAGTTCTCTTAGAATGTCTACAATAACAAGACTGTCCTGAAAACCTCCAACACAAACAAAAACATAATCATAATCATTAACACCCAGAGCTTCAAGATTGCTTCTCATTGTATAGTCACCTATCTCGGCAGAAGTAATGCGGTGTGAAATTTCATTAATTATGTTTTCATCTTTATCAACAAGCAAAACCTCATTTCCCATTTTGCAAAGGTTAATTGCCAAATGGGAACCATATTCACCGGCTCCAATCACCAAAAATGTTTTCATTATTAATTCACATATCTTTCCGCTGCAATAAAAATTTTACATTAACAATTCCCTGCCACAGCCTGCAAGGAGATTAACTTATATTATTCTGCTACCCTACCATAAATTCACCTTTAGGCTTCTTAGTGGTTGTTTTAGGTTTTGTGACAACAAATGACAGGGCAAAAATTAAGCTTGTCAATCGTCCTATATACATCAAAATTATTATAACAAGCTTTGAAACTATATTAAGTCTTGAAGTAATACCTGTTGTAATACCAACAGTTCCCATTGCCGAAGCACATTCAAATACAACATCAGCAAGAGAAAGCTCACTTTGAGAAAAAGAAATAATAATTATTCCTAAAAAAATTTCAAATAAATTTATAACAACAACAGAAACAGCCTTTTTAACAGTATCAAGAGTTATTCTGTTATTAAACACAGTAATTTCATTCTTATTACGAATATTTGCTATCACACACAGAACCAAAACAGCAACAGTTGTTGTTTTAACACCGCCTGCAGTTGAACCGCTTGACCCTCCTATAAACATAAATACGATTGTAAGCATTCGTGAAACAGGATTCATATCTGCTATTTCAACACTGTTGAAACCTGCTGTTCTTGGTGTTACACTGCAAAAAAATGAATTAAGCAGTTTTGTACCTAAATCCATATTTTTAAAAGTGCAATTATACTCAAAAAGAAAAAAAAGAGCCATTCCGCAAAGCAGTAAAACAGCAGTAGAACAAAAAACAAGCTTTGAATGCACCGAAAGTGTTTTAATCTTAAACTTTTTATCCTTAAGGTCCTGCCAAACAATAAAACCAATACCGCCCAAAACGATAAGAGCAGAAATAGTTAAAATAATCACGGGATCATTATTAACAGTTGTAAGTGAAGATGACGGAGAAAACATCCCCATTAAATCAAAACCTGCATTGCAAAAAGCTGAAACACTGGTAAACACTGCCATATACACGCCTCGTCTAAATCCGGCAAGAGGAATAAAACGAACAGATAAAAGTGCTGCACCTGCAAGCTCACATACAACCGTAAATACAATTACAGTTTTAACCAGAACACGTACGTTGGAAAGATGAAGAGAGCCAATGCTCTCCTTTAAAAGAATTCTATACTTAAGGCTTAAACGCTTTCTGAAAACGTTAACAAACAAAGCAAGAACAGTTATAAAACCAAGACCGCCTATCTGAATAAGACAAAGAATAACAATCTGACCAAAAACGCTCCAATTACTGAAAGTATCAAAAGGAACAAGCCCGGTAATACAGGTTGCAGATACAGAAGTAAACAAGGCATCTATATAATCAATACCGCCTTGTTTTGAACTGATCGGAAGCATTAAAAGCAATGATCCTAATATTATAATTAATGCAAATCCTGCAGCAACAATTTTCGGATATGTTAGCGAATAGTTTTTCTTGTCTTTCATTTAGCTCAATTCTTTGCTCAATACTTAAATATTATTTTGTATGTTTTTTGGCTTCTTCTTTAGCCTTTCTTTCGGCTACCTTTTTCTTTGCTTCGGCAATAATATTCTTCTGCTCTTCTTCATAGGCCTTTGCAGCTTCTTCACGAGCCTTCTGTTTTCTTATTTCTTCTGCTTTTGCCTTTGCTTCTTTAGCATCAGCCTTTGCAATTCTTTCTGCTTCAAGCTCCTCGTCACTCTTAGCAGGTGCAACTGCAACAGCAACATTAATACCTGTTGCAGCAATCAGAAGTATCACCGCAACTATATACCCCCATGAAAATCCGCCTGAAATATTTATTGCAGCTAAACTGCCCATAGCAAATGCAGTAAAATCATTACCGGATGATGCTACTGTGAAAAGAACTACTGAAACAATTGAAGCAGCAATTGAAAAAATATCAAAAATTACAGTTGATTTGGTTTTCGGCTTTGCACACTTTAATATATTAAGCAAAAACGCAAACACAATGAATAATAATGAAAGAAAGAA
>CAJTMQ010000017.1:10949-25553 GCA_910577215.1 uncultured Eubacterium sp.
AGAAACATAAAGGTAACCGGACCACTGTTATTCTCAAATCCCATATTAGCAGAAATAAGTGAAAAATTACTGAAAACCTGAGATAGAATATCTATTGCAGTTTTGCCGCCTGAAAATGACAACAAAGCCAAATCAAAGCTTGAACCATCACTTTTAACGGATGCCCACGGAAGTATAAAGCCGATAACAGGAAGAAAGGTAAGCACAAGTCTTACAATGCGGAGCTTACTTCCTAAAAGCGAATATTGCATTCTGTTTATGGTTTTATAAAAAACACCAAAAGATTTTTCGGCATTTTTATTATCCTCTTCAAGCCTTTCCACCCAATTGAAATTCGGAATGGATACTCCGCATTTTGAGCATTCGGCTTTTATATTCCAAAAAGGTATTTTTTCTCCACAGTTAGGACAGTTTGCCATCAGCAACACCTCATACAGATAAATTATTTACTAAAACATTTTATAATGTTTGTTGTAAAAAGTCAATATAAGATAGAATAATTTGAATCCAATTGTTTATTTAAGCTGTTTTGCTTTTCTTCTGTACTCTTTTGTATCCCTTGCAATAACACCGGATAAAACAAGAAGCGAAATAAGATTAGGTATAGCCATAAGACCATTGGCAATATCACTGAATGTCCATGCAATATCAAGAGCAACGGTTGAGCCAACAAAAACAAACACTGCAAAAACAACTCTGTAAATATAACAGATAAACGGTTTTTTAAATAAATATTCAAGTGCCTTCTCACCCTGATATTCCCAGCCGAGAATTGTTGAAAAAGCAAACATTAAAATTCCGATTGTTACAATAATTGCACCGGGTTTTCCAAGTGCTGATTCAAAAGCTGAAATAGTAAGATTGGAGCCGGATACAAAATCCCCCTTATCATCAACAGAACCAAGAACACCTGAAGATGCAATGGCAAGACCTGTTATTGTGCAAACAATGATAGTATCAATAAATGTGCCGCACATATTTATAAAGCCCTGCTCAACATGATTATCAGTTGAAACAGATGATGCAGTGATTGCGGCAGAACCAAGACCTGCTTCATTTGAAAATACACCGCGTGCAACACCAAATTTAATGCTGTTCATCATAGAAGCAGTTATAGCACCTGCAATACCGCCTGCAACTGCTCTTCCGCCGAATGCCATTGAAAAAATTGTCCCCAAACCGGCAGGAATGTTTTTATAGTTCAAACAAATAACAACCAGACCGGAAACTATGTAAAAAACAGCCATCACAGGAACAAGCACAGAAGAAACCTTTGAAATGGATTTTATTCCTCCGAAAACTATAATTCCTGTTAACAATGCAAGAATGATACCGGTTATCCACGTCGGAAGCGAAAAGGTTTTATCAATAGAGCTTGATATTGAATTTGCCTGTGAAAGATTGCCTATACCAAATGATGCAAATATTGTAAACAATGCAAATGCACCTGCCAGAAAAGCAGCAAAGCCTTTATGCTTGAAAGCATTTTTAATTGTATACATCGGACCGCCTACAACCTCGCCCTTTTCGTTAGTTGAACGATATTTTATGGCAAGTGCACACTCTGCATATTTCGTTGAAATTCCGAATGCTGCAGCAACCCACATCCAGACAAGAGCACCGGGACCACCCGAAACCATTGCAGTTGCTACACCGACAATATTTCCTGTTCCTATAGTTCCTGCCAATGCAGTCATCAAAGCCGAGAATGGAGAGATTTCACCTTTTTTTCCATTAGTTTTTCTTGACTCAGGACTTACAATTGCTTTTAATGAAGACGGCAGCATTTTCCAAGGAACAAATCTTAATTTTACAGTAAGAAAAATACCGGTACCAACTAAAAGCAAAAGTGTTATCGGTCCCCAAACCACATTATCAATACCTTCTAAAATTGACTGAAACTTTTCCATAATATCAAAATTCTCCTAGATATATAATAACAATTATATGTGCAATACTATGCTTATGAACTGCAATTATTTTTTATAAGTTCTCGGTACAAACAAAATTAAAATGGGAAACAGTTCAAGTCTTCCTGCAAGCATATCAAAACAGAAAACAAGCTTTGACAAAACCGAAAATGAAGCATAATTACCTGTCGGGCCGACAATACCCAATCCGGGTCCCACATTATTCAGGCACGTAATAACCGAAGTTAATGTTGATGTAAAATCAAATCCGTTAACAGAAACAATAGCTGTAGAAATCACTAAAATGCCAAGATAAATTACAAGATAGGAATTAAGTCCCTGAATAACTTTTTTCTCAACAGCATTGCCGTTCATTCTTATTTTTGTTATAGCATTCGGCTTAAGCGTACGTTTTATATCGGCATGCATTTCTTTAAAATACAGTATAATACGAGTAACTTTTATACCTCCGCCTGTTGAAGAAACACAAGCACCAATAAACATTAAAAATACAAGTATAACCTTACTGAAAGTATTCCATTTATCAAAGTCAACAGTGCAAAAGCCTGTTGTAGTCATAATAGAGTTAACATTAAACGCGGCATCACGTATAGCATCGGTTATACGGTCATAATTATTTGAAATACTCAATGTTATCAATAAAATTGATGCAACATTAACAGCAACATATGTCCATAATTCTTCATTCCTGAAGGCACTTGAAAATCTTCTGATAAGAATAAAGAAATAAAGATTGAAGTTAACACCAAACAAGAACATAAATACTATAATAATCCATTCAATTAACGAACTGTTATAACCCGCAATTGAATTATTCAAAGCTGAAAAACCGCCTGTTCCCGCAGTTGAAAAAGCAGTTGTTACAGCATCAAACAAACGCATTTTTGTAAAAAAGTATAATACAATTATTTCAATCACGGTTAATGCACAATATATTATGTACAATATTCGTGCACTATCCTGAATTTTGGAAACAACCTTTCCTGCCTTTGGTCCCGGAACCTCCGCTTTCATTATATACATAGAATGACTTTCACTTTTTGGAATGATTGCAATCATAAAGGACAAAATTCCCATTCCGCCAATCCAGTGTGTAAAGGAACGCCAGAATAAAACAGACTTCGGCAATGATTGTATTTCAGTTAATATAGTAGCGCCGGTTGTTGAAAAGCCTGAACAGGTTTCAAAAAAAGCATCTATATAATTCGGAATTACACCGCTGATTATAAACGGCAAGGCACCAAAGGCCGACATAGATATCCATGAAAGACCGCAAATAACAAGTCCTTCCTTCGTGTAAATATTAAATCTCTTCGGTTTTCTTGCTATAAGAAGAATTCCGATAAAAAGCAACAATGCAGCAGGAACCAAAAATGCTATTGTTAACCCTTCTCTATAGTAAAAGGATATAGCAATCGGAAGCAGCATCAGTGCCCCGACTACCATAAACAGTTCCCCAAGAACATAAGCCACAGATCTGTAATTCATAATCCACCTTTATAAATCCTTCATTAAGTAAAAATTAATGAATTAATCAAAAATATCGTTTATTTTTTCAATCTTTCTGTCCTTTGAAACAATAATAATTCTATCACCGATTTCGATTGAATCATCACCTTTTGGGAAAATAATTTTTCCCTTTCTGCTTATTGAAGCTATAAGTACATCTCGTTTGAACTGAATATTAAACAACGGCTTATTTACATTCTTTGTTTTTCCGTCTACAACAAATTCCGTTGCTTCAACCTTGCCGCCTACAAGCTTATAAAGACGTTTCATTTCGCCTGAGCTTACATTTTTTTTGGACCTGATGTAATGAATGATGCTGTCACTTGCAATATCCGTAACATTAATACAGCTGTCAGAAGAAAATCTGTCAAGCAGAATAGATAAATTTGCATTATTGATTTTGGTAACCGTTTTCGGAACATTGCAGGTTTCTGCAAATGCAGCCACCATAATATTAAGCTCGTCGTTATTTGTGAGCGTAATAACGGCATCCATATTTTCAATGCCTTCCTCTTTCATGAAGTCATACTCATTGGCATCGCCGCAGATTACGGTTGTACCGTTTAACAGTTCAGAAAGTCCTTCACACTTTGGCAGATTTTTCTCAACCAAAACAACATTCTTGCCTTGGTTTTCAAGCATTCCTGCAAGATAGAAGGCAATTCTTGAACCGCCTATTATCATAATATCCTTAATTGAAGCAAATTTCTTATTCGGATTTATTTCCTTTATAATTGACGCAAGGTATTTGTGATGGCCTGTAATATATATTTTATCATATGCATTTAAAATAAAATCACCGTTAGGAATATATACCTGATCACCTCTTACAACAGCACAGATAATCATTCTGTTTTTAAATTTTGATGATATATTCCCGATTTTAGTATCGGCAAAGGAGCTGTCAGGATAAATTTTAACCTCAGCAATATCAACAAGTCCATCAGCAAAAGTTTCAACATTCATTGCACTTGGAAACTGGATAATTCTTGCTATTTCAAGTGCCGCATTGAAATCCGGATTAATAAGCATGGAAATTCCAAGCTCATTTCTCATAAAATTAATTTGCTTGATATATTCAGGATTTCTTACTCTTGCAATTGTGTGCTTAGCACCCAATGTTTTTGCAATAAAGCAGGACAAAATATTATTTTCATCCGATGCAGTAGTAGCAATCAGAAGATCCGCCTTCTTAACACCTGCTTCATCAAGATCACGCTTAATTGTTGCACCGCCCACAAAGCCCTGAACATCGTATTTGTCTACAATACCGCTAACAAGCTCTTCATTTCTGTCAAACACAGTAACATTATGGTTTTCGTCAGACAGATTTTTTTGCCAGACAGCCGCCAAGCTTTCCGCAGCCTACAATAATAATATCCAAAATTAAAATCCTCCGTGATTTTTAACCGTTAAAACCGTTAAACTGACTATAATACAGTTTATTATAAAATCCCTTTTTGTCAAGTAAATCTTTATGCGTTCCCATTTCAATGACAGTACCGTTATTCATAACAAGTATTAAATCAGCATTTTTTATTGTTGATAATCTGTGAGCAACAATAAAGGTGGTCTTATTCTGCATTAAAGTATTGAATGCCTTTTGAATTTTAATCTCGGTTCGTGTATCAATACTTGATGTTGCTTCATCAAGTATAAGCATAGGCGGATTAACAAGCATCAGTCTTGTTATACATAGAAGTTGTTTCTGTCCCTGTGAAAGATTGCCTCCGTCTGCTCCGATAAAAGTGTTATATCCGTCAGGCAATCTTTTAATGAACGAATGAGCATGGGCTTTTTTAGCCGCTTCAATTGCTTCATCCAATGTGGCATCAGGCTTGCCCATACATATATTTTCAAGAATTGTGCCGTTTTTTAGCCAGGTATCCTGCAAAACCATACCGAAAGCACTTCTGAGAGAGTTAACATTAATATCATTATAATCAATGCCGTCAACGGAGATTGAGCCGCTGTTTATATCATAAAATTTCATTAAAAGATTTATGAGTGTTGTTTTACCACAGCCTGTAGGACCTACAATTGCCACTCGCATTCCATGCTTTATATTTAATGAAAGATTTTTAATAAGCTCCTTATCCAGAGTATAGCTGAACGCTATATTATCAAGCACTATATCACCTTTAACCTGATTCAGCGCCTCACTGCTCTCTGTATCAGGCTTAACCTCATCCTCTTCGATCAGTTCAATCAGTCTTCCTGCACAGGCAATTGCATTCTGAAGCTCAGTTACAACTCCGCTTATTTCATTAAACGGCTTTGTATACTGATTTGCATATGCGAGGAAGGATGCAAGAATACCGACGGTTATTCCGCCATAGCCTGTAACTGCAAGAATTGCTCCGAAAAGTGCAACGGCGGCATAAACAATACTGTTAACAAATCTGGTAGCCGGATTCGTTATTGATGAATAGAAGGTGGCACGCAGTGAGAACTTACGCAGTTTTTCATTAACCTCATCGAATTTTTCCATATTTTGCTTTTTATGACCATAGGCTTCAATAACCTTCTGATTTGAAATCATTTCATCAATAAAAGCTGTTTGCTCACCCCTTGTTTCACTCTGAAGCTTAAACATTGAATAGGTTTTTTTGGCAATAAACCTTGCAATAAAGAATGAAAGCGGTGTTAGAATAACAACTACAAGTGTAATCCAAAAATTGATTGAAAGCATAAAGAACAAAGTGCCGATAATTGTTGCAACACCTGTAAAAAGCTGCGTGAAGCCCATTAAAAGACCGTCTGCAAACTGATCTGCATCAGATATTACCTTGCTTACGGTATCACCATTGGAATGACTGTCAAGATAACTGAAAGGAAGCACCTCTATCTTTTTAAAAGCTTTATCTCTCATATCACGCACAACATTGAAGGTTATCTTATTATTGCAGACATTCATAATCCACTGAAGAATGGCAGTGATAAGAATTATAATTGCTATTTTAATCAGAATTTCCGTAATAGACACAAAATCCACATTATTTCTGTCAATAATAAAATCTATAGCATTTCCCACAAGCACAGGAACATATAAGGTTAAAGCAACGGAGAGTACAGCAAATAATAATGAAATAAATAGAAGATACTTATATCTGCCTATATAGGCAAAAACTTTTTTCAGGACTGATTTATTTTTCATAAGTATCCTCCTTTCCAAACTGTGAATCATAGATTTCCTTATAAACCTCACAGCTTTCAAGCAGGTCACTATGCATACCGATTCCGACAACCGCACCGTCATCAAGCACAATAATCTTATCAGCACACATAACAGAGGAAGCTCGCTGACTTACAATAAAAACAGTTGGATTGTAATCCAGATTTAAGATTTCTTTTCTCATTGCCGCTTCTGTTGCAAAATCAAGTGCAGACGAGCTGTCATCAAGCACAAGAATTTCAGGTTTTCTTACCAAAGCTCTTGCAACAGACAGTCTTTGCTTCTGACCTCCGGAAAGGTTTGAACCGTTCTGCTCTATTTCAGCATCAAGTCCGCCTTTTTCCTTTATAGAATCAAGTATCTGTGCCTTTTCAAGAGCGGAAAGCATATCTTCGTCAGAAGCATTTTCCCTGCCCCATTTAAGATTATCTCTTACTGTTCCTTTAAATAGTGCTGCTTTTTGCAGAACAAAACCTGTTTTCAGTCTTAATTCTTCATCTGAATAAGATTTAACATCAACACCGTTAACAAGAACCTCACCGTCAGTTGCATCATAGAAATGCGGAATAAGCGAAACAAGGCTTGTTTTACCGCTGCCGGTACCGCCTATAACACCTATAACATTGCCTTTTTCTGCACTGAAGGTAATATTTTCAAGCGAGTTGTCCGAAGCATCCTTATATCTTAATGATACATTTCTGAAATCAACTGCATGATTCGTCTGAACTGCATTATTTGAATTATGCTCAAGCGAATTTTCAAGATTTAATACATTTTCAATTCTTGAAGCACAGGCAAGAGCCTTTGTAACTGTAATAATAAGATTTGCAAGCTTTATCAGTTCAACAAGTATCTGACTCATATAGTTATAAAGTGCAACAACCTCGCCCTGTGAAAGATTGCCTTCGTTAACCTGAATTGCACCGCTGTAAATGAGAAGAATAACACCTGCATTAATAATTACATACGTTACGGGATTCATTAACGCAGATATTCTTCCTACACTCTTCTGAAGTAATGAAAGAAGATTATTTTTCTTTGTAAAATCCTCAATTTCATTTTCCTCCTGCGTAAAGGCTCTTATCACTCTTGCGCCACTCAGATTTTCTCTTGTTTTCAATGTAATACCGTCTAAATGATTCTGCACCTTTTTATATTTCGGAATTGTATAAACCATAATTCCGAAAACAACCAAAGACAAAAGCGGAATAACACCCACAAAAATCAGTGCACATTTTACATCAACGGTAAATGCCATAATCATTGCACCAAAAACAATGAACGGACTGCGGAGAAACAATCTTAAAACTAAGTTCACACCGTTTTGCACCTGATTGGCATCTGTTGTAATTCTTGTTATCAAACTTGATGCACCGATTTTATCAAGCTCAGAAAATGATAGGCTCTGTATTTTATCAAAAAGAGAATGCCGAAGCTCCTTGCCAAAGCCTGTAGCTGCCTTCGCTGCAAAATACTGAGCAGTAATCGCTGCAATCATACCTACAACTGCAAGCAACACCAATATGCCGCTTCGTGAAATAATAAAACCTTTGTCATTATTCAGAATACCATTATCAATGATTGAAGCAACAACAAGAGGAACAATCAGTTCAAAAATGGCTTCAAGCATTTTGAAAAGCGGAGCCAAAAAAGATTCTTTTTTATAATCCTTTAAATATATCAGTAATTTCTTCATAATTCACCAAAAATATCCTAAACAAATAATTTATGATTTTAGATTATAATACCCAGTGCAGCAAGAAATCAATACCAATAAAACAAATTTATGATAATTTATTGAAATGAAAAAGCAAATGGTATATAATGTACGCGATTTAACCAGAAAAGAGGTAATTTATATGAATAAAAAACCTGTTACAGCTATAATTGTAGGTGCCGGTCACCGTGCTATGGTATATAGTGAACTTGCAAAAACCAACCCTGAGCTTTTAAGAATTGTCGGTGTTGCAGATCCCAATCCCGTAAGAAGAAAAAAAACAATGGAATATTTCGGATTCGGAGAGGATATGTGCTTTGAATCTGCCGAAGACCTTGCTTCAAAGGGCAAACTTGCAGACACTATAATTAACGGCACAATGGATGAACAGCACATTGATACGGCTGTTCCGCTTCTTAATGCAGGCTATGATATGCTGCTTGAAAAACCCTTTGCAGTTAACGAGGAGGAAATGCGTACCCTTGTTGAATGTGCAAGAAAGAATAACAGTAAGGTTATGATATGCCATGTTTTGCGCTACACGCCGTTCTATTATGGAATTAAGGAAAGAATTGCCGCAGGTGAAATCGGCGACATAATCAATATCCAAACCACCGAGCACGTAAGCTATCATCACCTTTCCACATCATATATACGTGGTAAATGGGCGAATTCCGATAAATGCCACACAACAATGCTTCTTGCAAAATGCTGCCACGATCTTGATTTAATGATGTGGCTTATGAGCGAAACCAAACCTACAAAGATTTCATCATTTGGAAGCAAATATCAGTTCAAACCTGAAAATGCACCAAAAAATGCAGGAACAATCTGTATGAAAGACTGCCCCCTTGTTGATACCTGCGTTTATTCAACTAAAAGATTATATATAGATCATCCGGACAGATGGGCTTTTTATGTTTGGGATGCACTTGAACATATTGAAAACCCGACAATTGAAGATAAAATAAATCTTATGAAAAGTGACAGTCCTTACGCACGCTGCATTTACAAATGCGATAATAATGTAGTAGATCATCAGAGTGTTCTTGTGAACTTTGCATCAGGTGCAACAGGCACACATAATATGGTAGGCGGTTCATCCGAACCAAGAAGAAATATACATATAATCGGTACTAAGGGTGAAATTTTCGGAAACTTTGAGGAATCAAAATTCACTGTATTAAAAATAAATCCATCTCCTGATGCTCACAATGAGGAATGCGATGTTGAGGTTGTTGACCTTAATGTTAAAGGTGATATGGTTGGAGCATACGGCGGCCACGGCGGCGGAGATGAACGCCTTGCAGCTGACTTTGTTTCATTCATAAGAGATGAAAATCCAAGTCTTGCATGCACATCTATTTTTGATTCAGTTGCAGGTCACCTCTCGGTTTATCTTGCAGATAAATCAAGAGAAAACGGCGGCATGCCCATTGAAATAAAGTATTAAAAGGATGCAGATTATGTCTGATTGGAATGCTTCGCAATATCTTAAATTTGAAAAACAAAGAACAGCTCCTGCAATTGATTTAATAAAAAAAGCATGTGTTGTTAATCCCAAAAAAATAATAGACATTGGCTGCGGTCCGGGCAACAGCACTGCCGTTTTGAAAGAAATGTTCCCTGATGCTGATATTCTCGGGGTTGACTATTCGGATAATATGCTTGAAAAGGCAAAATCAAAATATCCCGATTTATCATTTATGAAATGCGATGCAGGAAAAGATTTAAGGAATTTTAATGAAAGATTTGATTTGGTTTTTTCAAATGCCTGCATTCAGTGGATACCTAATCACAAAGAACTTATAAGGGATATGCTTCATATACTCAGCGAAAACGGAACACTTGCCGTGCAGGCTCCTATAAACGGCAAAGCACCTTTATTCAGAATTATAAAAGAGGTTGCTTCTGAGCAAAAATGGCAGTTTCCACCGGATATTGACCAAGCTAACAGAATGCTTCCGAACGAGGACTATTTTAATATTTTAAATGAATATGCTTCATATTCTGATATATGGGAAACCGTTTATTATCACAGTATGCCATCACATAAAGCACTTATTGAATGGGTAAAAGGAACAAGGCTTCGCCCGTATCTGAATGCTTTATCTGATGAAATGCAACAGGAATTCTTAAATGAAATACTTGAAAAAGCTAAAACAGCTTACCCTATTCAGAAAAATGGTGAAATTATTTTTCATTTCAGAAGATTTTTCTTTATTGCTAAAAAATAATCAACATAAATTGCAAAAGACGGCAGATGACTCTGCCGTCTTTTTTAGTATTCAAATTCTTCAAGAAAGCTGTGTTCAATACCCTTCTGCTTATAGCTTACAAAGGTATCCAGCTTCACATTATGAATTGAATTAAATATATTGCTTTCAATATCGGGATTGATTTTTCTTAATTCTTTTATCAAATGCTTGATTTCCTGCCTTTTGGATTCACCTATGCCGTTTTCAGAATGACTATATTCATCAACAAAGCGGCAGGCGCACTGCAAAAATTCAAGGTTATTAAAATCACGCCACTTAATAACTGCATCCTCATTAACACAATAAAGCGGACGAATAAGTTCCATACCCTCAAAATTGGTTGAATGAAGCTTGGGAAGCATTGCCTGCAGCTGGGCACCGTAAAACATACCCATAACAGTTGTTTCGATAACATCCGATAAATGATGACCCAGAGCAATTTTATTGCACCCAAGCTCCTTTGCCCTTGCATACAAATGCCCTCTTCGCATTCTTGCACAAAGATAGCAGGGACTTCCGCCAACATGCTCTGTAACAGAAAAAATATCCGACTCAAAAATCCGAACGGGTATTTCAAGATTTTTGCAGTTTTCCTCTATCATTTTTCTGTTCATTTCGTTATAACCGGGGTCCATACAGATAAACATAAGTTCAAACTGTGTATCTGAAACACGCTTTAATTGCTGAAGGCATTTTGCAAGCAAAACTGAATCCTTTCCGCCGCTTATACAAACTGCAATCCTATCCCCTTCATTAACAAGTCTGTAATTTTTGCACGCCTCGACAAACGGATTCCATATAGATTTTCTGTAGGTTTTGATTATGCTTCTTTCAACTGTTTGATTGTATGTTAATTCTCTTGCCATAAGTTCCTCACAAAATATGTAATGAACTAATAATACACCTTAAATGTTTTAATTTCAAATGGATTAAAGGATGTTTTTAAATTATTTTTATGAACAGTATCATTTAGTTTCTCTTCAAGCATATTAACTGCTTCAAAAGCATTGCACTTACTGCAGAAATTGATTTCACAGTTTGTAAATGTTCCTTCTGCCTCATAAATGCGGACTATGAATGCTTTTCCTCCGTCCTCACAGGGCTTGATTGTTTCAACAATAATATTTGGCTTATTTGCTGTTACAAGCTGCTGAACGTCAAATATGCCGTTTGAAATAATATGCGGAATATTAAGCTCATAAGCAGGCTTTACAACACTTTCAGCCGAATATCCGCAGTTATGCGGCATAAATGAATAAACACAATGATGATAACCCTTGTCACCCTCTATATCAGGTCTGTTTCCGCCCTTATGGAGTGATAATCTCAGACTTGAACCTTTAGCCGAAATACCGTATTTACAGTCATTAAGAATAGTTACACCATAGTTAGGCTCAGATAAGTCCGTATACTTGTGATTAACAACCTCAAATTTAGCCTGTTCAATGGTGTTGTTTCTTGTTGTAGGTCTTTTACAGTTGCCAAACTGAATTTCCTGCCTGACAAAATCTTCTCTGACACTTGTATCAAAAGCTGTTTTCAGGAAACGGTGATTATCCTGCCAGTCAATATAAGTATCAAAGCGCACCTCAGGTGAATTTGCAAAGAAAATCATATCCTGAGTAATTTTTGATTTTTCGCTTATCTGATACTTACTGCGGATAATAAACGCAACAGCTCCGTCAGAAACAACCTCTCGGCTTAAAAGCCTTGCGCATTCTTTAAATTTCAGTTCAATATCGGCATCAATGTCCCAATTGTCCCAACAGGCCGGCACATCTTCAGCCATAACAAATGTGTTGAACGGAAGTCCGTCCACAAGCTCCCTGTTAAAAGTTTTATCAACAAACGAAGTAATAAAACCATGATCATTGAACTCAATTTCAGCAAACGGTGTTTTCAGATTTCCGCCTTCAAATTCAAATGCACTGTCATATGAATTCCAATTATCCGTTATATCAAGATGAACCGCTGAAAAAGCATCAATCTCAACATTGCCTATTATCTGCTTTTTATTGCCATTTATATCAACATATTTCTGCTGAGGATAATCAGCAATATATCCGCCGAAATCATCAGCAAAAACAGCATCACTTCTTTTAAAAGGCAGTGTGTTTACAACTGAAATACCACTGCCCTTTCCACACGATAATTCAGCTATGTATTTATCTGCTCGGCTTATAAGCTCACGCATTTCAGCCTTGCACTGCTTGTGTGCAGCATTAATACAAGTACCCGGCAAAATATCATGAAACTGATTAATAAGCAAAGTTTCATAAAGCTCATTTGTTAAATTCGGATTACAGTCTGTGTCGTTTTCTACACTGTTGCTTACAGTTAAAAATTCAAGATTGCGAAGCCCTATTTCAGCCTTTCTGTTGTTTCTCTTAATTTCATGCTGATTGGTTAAAGTTCCGCGGTGCAGTTCAAGATACAGCTCACCGGTATAAACATTCGGATTAACAGCTGTTTTCTCCAAATCCTGCATAAATTCACTTACTGTAAGATTTTTCACTTTCGGCACTTCATTCAGATTCTTACATCTTCTTGCCATTTCAATCATTTCAAACTGCGGACCGCCTCCGCCATCACCATAACCATATGCCGCAAGACGTTTATTCGTAACACAAGCCTGACCGCTGCGGTTATTATCCGTTTGAATTGCTGCACAAAGCTCTTTGGGATCAGGCCAGCAATGTGTAAGATTAAAGTGTGAAAATACTTTTGTACCGTCTATTCCCTGCCAATAAAACGTGTCATACGGAAACTTATTTGTATCATTCCAAGTAATTTTTGTTGTAAGGAAATAATCGACACCGCATCCCTTCATAATCTGCGGGATTGCAGCGGAATAGCCGAAGGTGTCGGGAAGCCAGAAACAGTCAGATGTATAACCGAAATGCTTTCTTGTAAAACGCTGACCCCAAAGAAACTGACGCACCATTGATTCGCCCGAGGTAATGTTGCAGTCGCATTCAACCCAAACAGCACCGTTGGGCTCATATCTGCCCTCGCTCACCTTTTGCTGAATACGTTTGAATAAATCAGGATAATTCTTCATAATCATATTGCTGTGGCAGGAAGAACTCTGAACAAATTTGTATTCAGGATACTGCTCCATAAGACTTATCTGGTTAGAGTATGTTCTTGCACACTTTTTAGTGGTTTCTCCTATATGCCACAGCCACGCAGTGTCCATATGAGAATGACCGATCACTCCTACCTGCGGTGCATTCGCTCCGTTTTCTTCACTCAAAATCTGTGTTAAATACGGCTGAGCCGCTCTTATTACACGAACAAATTCATCATACGAAGCATCCTCCGGTGAATATAAAAGTATTTTATGCACCTCGGTAAGAGCATTTATGGCACGCGCTTTAAAAAAGCTGTTATCATCAAGATATTCTGCAAGCTGATTAACGGTTTTCAAATCAAAATAAAATTTGCAGAGTTCATCATTTTTAACACAAATGTCAAGGCTTTCAAAGGTGTATTTATAATCTCTTGTTTCATTTGAAAACGGATCACATCCATGATAATCGTGCCCTGCATAATACTCAATTGCAATATCAATCTTTTCTTTTTCAGAAGCATTTTTCTTCACAAGTGCACAGTAATGATTGCCGTGATAGGTATAAACAATCTTTGTATTAAAGGTTCCGAACGGAACACCGTTAACCCATAGCATAGCTTCATAACCGCCCATTTTAGGCATAACAAAAATATCTCTGCCGTTAAGGGTATCCGGCACCGTATAGCTTGATTTTATCCAGCAGTAGTTTCCTTCTCCGCCCCAATTGAAGCCCTGTGAAATATCTTCAAACTTTTCATCAACAGGCATATTGTGATACTGCTTATCAGCAACAAAGGCTTTAACGGTAACACTGTCAATTTTATTAAACAAATAAGGGTTTAAGGTTTCTTCAAAACGTTTAAGTTTTGAAAGCATTTTTTCATAATGAGCTTTACAAAGCATATAATCACCTCTTGCAAAAAAGCATAACATACGGAATT
>CAJTMQ010000017.1:25586-29774 GCA_910577215.1 uncultured Eubacterium sp.
ATCATTAAATTAAAAAAATAATGCATACTTTGCCCTTAAAACTGCAAAATAATTTTGGAGGTGAAAATAATGACCACTAAAGAATTATTATATATTGAAGATGCACTCGGTCATGAAAAATACTTTCAGACAAAATGCAACGAGGTTATGAACCAGATTCAGGATCAGGAGCTTAAAACATCGGTAGAGCAAATGGCACAGAAGCACCAGCAGATTTATCAGGGCTTTTTCACATTGCTTGGTTAATATAAATAAGGAGGTAAAATTTATGGATGATAAAAACTTAATGGAAAACATCCTTTTACTTGAAAAAGGTGTTTGCGATTTATATATGCACGGTTCAATCGAATCATCAACACAGAATGTTCATCAGACATTCAAAACAGCATTAAACGACTCGCTTTGTATGCAGGATACAATTTATGACAAAATGGCAGCCAAGGGCTGGTATCCGACAGAGCAGGTAGAACAGTCAAAAATTGACACCGTAAAGCAGAAATTCAGCATGCAGTAATATTCTCGGCCATACTCTAACATCAAGAAAGCAGTACCCATGGCACTGCTTTTTTGATTGGTGCGGAAAAGTAACTTTTACATATTTCCATATAATTTTAATCGTTATTGACAGATAAAGTAGATAATGATACAATTATTAAAATTAAATAATGACAGTTCGTTTGCGCCATCCTGTCAGAAAACAAAACCAGGGCATCAAATATAAATATTGTAGGAATATTATATACAGATGCAGTCGGTTTTTATCGGCTGTTTTTTTTGACGCAAATTGACTCCGAGGAGAATTTCTATGTATTTTTTAAAAACAACTGCATCATTTGACAGTGCACATTTTTTGCAGGGTTATAACGGAAAATGTGCAAATCTGCATGGTCATCATTGGGTAATTGAGGTAGAAATCTCAGGCAAGCATTTGCACAATGACAGTAAAAAAAGGGGCATGCTGATAGATTTTACCGATTTGAAGCAAATTGTTCGTAACCTTGCCAACAGTTTTGACCACGCATTGATTTATGAGAATAACACATTAAAACCGGAAACTGAATCAGCACTTTTATCAGAAAACTTTAATTTGATTCCAGTGGATTTTCGCCCTACTGCAGAAAACTTTGCCCACTTTTTCTATGACGAGCTAAATGAAAAAGGTATTCCTGTTTATAGAGTAACCGTTTATGAAACACCTGATAACTGTGCGGTTTACGAGGTGTAATTATGAGTAATTTATCAGTAGCGGAAAAATTTATCAGTATTAACGGCGAAGGCAGGCGTGCAGGTGAACTGGCGGTTTTCTTACGTTTTTGCAAATGCAACCTTCAGTGCAGTTTCTGTGATACACAGTGGGCCAATTCAGATGATGCAGCCGCAGAGATAATGACAATAAATCAGCTTACGGATTATGTTGTGTCTACAGGTATACAAAATGTTACGCTTACCGGCGGTGAGCCGCTTTTGCAGAAAAATATAGGATTATTAATTACTGCATTGGATTCGATTGGATTGAATATTGAAATTGAAACCAATGGAAGTGTGCCGCTGAAAAATTTTACACCATTTTCTGCAAATACAAGCATTACGATGGATTATAAACTGCCCGGAAGCGAAATGGAACAATATATGTGTTTAGATAATTTTTCATATCTTACAGAAAATGATACAGTAAAATTTGTTGTGAGTGACCTTAAAGATTTAAACCGTGCTAAAGAGATAATAAATACAAATCATCTTACTGAAAAATGCTGTGTTTACTTCAGTCCTGTATTCGGAAAAATTAATCCGGAAACAATTGTTTCGTTTATGAAAGAGCATACACTCAATAAAATAAGACTGCAGCTGCAATTACATAAATATATCTGGGACCCAAAGCAGCGCGGAGTTTAACTGAGAAAAAAGAAAGGTGTGGTTATTAAATGGATACCAAAGCAATCGAATATCATATACGCGAAATATTGAAAGCAATCGGCGAAGACCCTGAACGAGAAGGACTCCGTGAAACACCCCATCGTGTGGCAAAAATGTACGAGGAAGTGTTTGCAGGCACAGGTTATTCCAATCACGAAATTGCAGAAATGTTCGGTAAAACCTTTGAAACGAATAATACCGATCAGGAAAACTCCGTTGTCATAATGCGGGACATCAGTGTGTTCAGCTATTGTGAGCATCATATGGCACTGATGTATGATATGCATGTGAATGTAGCTTACATCCCCCATGAACGTGTGCTGGGACTCAGCAAAATTGCACGAATTTGTGATATGGCTGCAAAAAGACTTCAATTACAAGAACGGTTGGGACATGATATTGCCGAAATCATTTCTGAGGCAGCAGGCTCACCTGATGTCGGTGTTCAAATCAGCGGTTCTCATAGCTGTATGACAGCTCGAGGAATAAAAAATGTTTCGGCGCAAACGGTAACAAAAACCTTTTTGGGCGCATTTAAAACTGATAAAGAATTACAAAATTTGTTGGAGGATGTATAAATGAAAGCATTGGTACTTTTCAGCGGAGGGGTTGACAGCACAACCTGTCTTGGATTAGCAGTAAATAAATATGGTGCATCAGAAGTTCTTGCCCTCTCTGTTTTTTATGGTCAAACTCATGATAAGGAGCTTGAAGCAGCAAAAAAAATAGGAGAATATTACGGAGTTATCGTGAAACAGCTTGATCTTGCACAGATTTTTGCAGAATCCGATTGCTCGCTTCTTTCAGGCTCTGCTACTGAAATTCCTAAAGAAACCTATGCTGAACAATTAACTCATACTGACGGAAAACCGGTATCTACATATGTTCCTTTCAGAAACGGGCTTTTTCTTGCATCTGCGGCAAGTATTGCATTGTCAAACGGATGCGAGATAATTTACTACGGCGCACACAGTGATGATGCCGCAGGAAATGCCTATCCTGATTGCAGTGACGAATTTAATAACGCTATGAACAATGCAATTTATTTAGGAAGCGGCAAGCAGCTGCGTATCGAAGCCCCGTTTGTAAAAATGAACAAGGCTCAAGTAATACAAAAAGGACTTGCACTCGGCGTTCCATATGAACTGACATGGAGCTGTTATGAAGGCGGAGATATGCCATGCGGCATTTGCGGAACGTGTCGTGACCGTGCTGCAGCATTCGCTGCAAACGGAATTGAAGATCCGGCAAAAGGGAGGAAAAATATATGAGCGGAAGAAATGATAATGAAAAAGGAAATATAACTCTGCTTGGAAATCAGTGCACACAATATGCGTCTGATTATGCACCTGAAGTTCTTGAAACATTCCCTAACAAGCATCCGGACCGCGATTATTTTGTTAAGTTTAATTGCCCTGAGTTTACAAGTCTTTGCCCTATTACAGGTCAGCCGGACTTTGCAACAATATATATTTCCTATGTTCCCGGAGAACTTATGGTTGAAAGTAAATCATTAAAGCTGTATTTGTTTAGTTTTCGTAATCATGGAGATTTTCACGAGGATTGCATCAATATAATTATGAACGATTTGATTAAACTGATGTCACCTTCTTATATTGAAGTGTGGGGAAAATTCCTTCCGCGCGGCGGCATTTCAATTGATCCATACTGCAATTACGGCAGACCCGGAACAAAATGGGAAAAAGTAGCTTGGGAACGTCTGACGCAGCATGATCTTTATCCTGAAACAGTAAACAACAGATAAAATTGAAATATCCGAAAAAGATAGTGATTAAAAGAAAAGCATATGCGCCCTCCGGTGTATATGCTTTTTTTGATGCAAAGAAGGGACTTTGTATTCACATCCCATTTTAAAGAAAAAAACACATACACAAAAGTGTACGTGTCTTTTTGTCTGAGGAATACAAAAAAGATGCAATTTGCAGTTTTGTGTATGGATTTGAACCTTTGAATTTATATTATACGCTTAAAGATAAATTGTAATTTATCTTTTAAAGTAACCTATAATAGTTCCTTTTTGTAAAATATGCCCATCCATTGCTTTCAATAGTTTCTTTTTCATAATATTAGATGATAATTCCAAAATATTATCTAATGAATATATTGTATATTTATAATTGTGTTTTTGAAACTTTGGTGGTTTTGCTCCTGCATATTTATGAAATCCATAAGCAATTCCTTGCATAACATTATCCATATTTTCAACATTTTCTGGAATTACAGAATTTGCCTTTATATTCCAAGCAATCCAAT
>CAJTMQ010000018.1 GCA_910577215.1 uncultured Eubacterium sp.
GGGACGCGTTCAAGGGCATGGATGGAATCGCACTGTCCAAAATCACCCACCGAGACGGCTCCGCCTGGTCTACCGCATTTGATCAGCGGCGCACCTCCATTTCTTCTGATGGAGCAGATCGTGTTTTTAATTGTAAGGATAATTATTTTTTAATTCCGGGTTTTGTTGATGTACATGTTCATCTTCGAGAGCCCGGTTTTTCTTATAAAGAAACGATAAAAAGCGGCACTATGGCTGCAGCAAGGGCAGGCTATAATGCAGTTTGCCCTATGCCAAATCTTAATCCTGCACCTGATTCACCTGAAAATCTTAAAGTGCAAGCAGATATAATAGCAAGGGATGCTGTTATAGATGTTTTTCCGTTCGGAACAATCACCAAGGGCAGAATGGGTATAGGCGAATGTGTTGATTTCGCCGCAATGAAAAACGGTGTAATCGGCTTTTCGGATGACGGTACGGGTGTTCAGACCGACGAATTAATGGAACAGGCGATGACGCAGTGTGCAAGGTTGGACTGCATTATTTCAGCACATTGTGAGGTTAATGAATTACTTAAAGGCGGCTACATTCACGACGGAGAATACTGCAAGGCACATAATCATAAAGGTATTTGCAGTGAGAGTGAATGGGCTCAGATTGAAAGAGATTGCAAGCTGGCGGAAAAAACAGGCTGCCGTTATCACGTTTGCCATATTTCAACGAAGGAAAGTGTTGATATAATCAGAAAAGCTAAGGCAAGGGGAGTTAAGGTAACTTGTGAAACAGGTCCGCATTATCTTACTATGTGTGATAAAGATTTGCAGGAAGACGGCAGGTTTAAAATGAATCCGCCGCTCAGAAGCGAGGAGGACAAGCTTGCACTTATTGAGGGTGTTAAAGACGGCACGATTGATGTGATTGCAACCGACCACGCACCGCACAGTGCAGAGGAAAAGGCAAAGGGGCTGAAGGGCAGTGCAATGGGTGTTGTAGGCCTTGAAACCGCTTTTTCCGTGCTTTACACAAAGCTGGTTAAAACAGGTGTAATCACTCTTGAAAAGCTGATTGATATGATGTCCGTTAAACCGCGTGAAATATTCGGTATTGAGGGCGGCGAGATTAAAGAGGGTGCACCTGCTGATTTGTGTCTTTTAAATCTTGAAAAGGAATGGGTTGTTAATCCTGAAGACTTTGTTTCTGCGGGCAGGGCAACCCCGTTTAAGGATTGGAAATTACAGGGTGAAAATCTTTTAACTATATTGAGAGGAGAAATTGTTTATGAAGCCATATAACAAAAAAATTGTGCTTGAAAACGGATGTGAATTTTACGGCTATGCCTTTGGTTCGGATAAAGAAGCTGTTAACGAAATCGTTTTTAACACTTCAATGGTGGGTTATCAGGAAATTATTTCCGACCCCTCATATACTGACCAGATGGTTTGTATGACATATCCGCTTATCGGAAACTACGGAATGGCGGACGAGGATTATGAAACAAGAGTTCCCACAATGGGCGGACTGGTTGTAAGAGAATACAATGATTTACCGTCTAACTTCCGCTACACAAAAACTCTTTCAGAGGTGCTTGATGAATACGGTATTCCGGGCATAAGCGGAATTGATACAAGAAAAATTACAAGAATTATCCGTGATGAGGGAAGCCAGAAGGTTATTATCACTGATGCGTCAACCCCTTATGAGGAAGCTCTTGCAAAAGTAAGGGAATATGTAATTCCAACAGATATGGTAAGCCGTGTAAGCTGTAAAAAGCGTTGGTATTCAAGAACGCCTAATCATAAATATGATGTTGTTGCAATAGACTGCGGCATAAAAATGAATATTGTAAGAAAACTCAACGAGAAGGGCTGCAATGTAACAGTTGTGCCTTATAATACAACTGCCGAGGAAATTCTCAATATGAATCCGGACGGTCTTTTCCTTTCAAACGGACCGGGAAACCCGGAGGATGTTCAGCCTGTTATCAATGTGGTTAAAGCACTTAAGGGCAAGCTTCCTATTTTCGGAATCTGCCTTGGCCATCAGATGATTTCACTTGCACTTGGTGCAAAAACCTTTAAAATGAAGTTCGGTCACAGAGGCGGAAATCATCCTGTTATGAATATGGAAACAGGAAAAATTGAAATCACATCACAGAACCATTCATATGCGGTTGATGTAAATTCTCTTGAAGGTACAGAGCTTTCGCTTACCCATAAAAATCTGCTTGATGATACTGCAGAGGGTGTTGAAAGTGCAGAAAACAAGTTGTTCTCTGTTCAGTATCACCCTGAAAGTGCACCCGGTCCGCAGGACAGTGCATATCTTTTTGATAAGTTTATTTCTTTAATGGAAAAGGAGGCTGAGTAATATGCCAAAACGTACGGATATACATAAAATACTTGTTATCGGTTCAGGACCTATTGTTATAGGTCAGGCTGCTGAATTTGACTATTCGGGAACTCAGGCTTGCCTTTCCCTTCGTGAAGAGGGCTATGAGGTTGTTCTTATCAACTCCAACCCTGCAACGATAATGACGGATACGGATATTGCGGATAAGGTTTATATGGAGCCTTTAAATCTTGAATATGTTGCAAGAATTATCCGCCACGAGCGTCCTGATGCAATTCTGCCGTCACTCGGCGGGCAGACAGGTCTTAATCTTGCAGTTCAGCTCGCTAAAAAGGGTATTCTTGAGGAATGTGATGTTGAAATTCTCGGCACACGCTTTGAAGCAATTGAACGTGCTGAGGACAGAGAGCTGTTTAAGGATTTATGTGAAAAGCTCGGAGAGCCTGTTCTTCCGTCTGATATATGCAATACGCTTGAGGACGGCTTAAGAATTGCAGAGGAAATAGGCTATCCTGTAGTTCTTCGCCCTGCATTCACATTGGGCGGCACAGGCGGCGGCTTTGCAGATAATGAAGAGGAATGCCGTTTAATGCTTAAAAATGCTCTTGCATTATCGCCTGTTCACCAGGTACTTGTTGAAAAGAGCATTAAAGGCTATAAAGAAATTGAATATGAAGTAATGCGGGATGCAAATGACACGGCAATCACAATCTGTAATATGGAAAACATAGATCCTGTAGGTATTCATACAGGTGACTCGATTGTTGTATGTCCGTCGCAGACTCTTACCAACAAAGAATATCATATGCTTCGTGATTCAGCACTTCGTATAATCAGAGAGCTTAATATTGAGGGCGGCTGCAATGTTCAGTTTGCACTTGATCCGCATTCCTTCCAGTATTATCTTATTGAGGTTAACCCTCGTGTATCCCGTTCATCTGCGCTTGCATCAAAGGCTTCAGGTTATCCTATTGCAAGAGTTTCTGCAAAAATTGCAGTTGGTATGCACCTTGATGAAATTCAAATTGCAAACACTCCTGCATCATTTGAACCTACGCTTGACTATGTTGTATCAAAAATTGCAAGATTTCCTTTTGACAAATTTGCAGACGCAAACAACAGTCTTAATACACAGATGAAGGCAACGGGTGAGGTTATGGCTATCGGCAGAACCGTTGAGGAAAGTCTGCTTAAAGCTGTCCGTTCACTTGAAACAGGTGTTTGTCACCTTTATCTCAGCAAGTTTGATGATTATTCGGTTGATGAGCTTCTTGAGTATATCAAAATCGGCACGGATGACAGATTATATGCAATTGCACAGCTTATCCGCCTGAATACTGATTTGAACAGAATCTATAATGCAACCAAAATTGATATGTTTTTCATTGAAAAGTTCAAAAATATTGTTGAATTTGAAAATGTGTTAAAGGCAAATCCAAAGAACATTGAAGCTCTGAAGGATGCTAAAAAAATGGGTGTTTCCGATAAGTTTATCGGTAAGCTTTGGGGAATGAGTGAAGCTGAAATATTCCGGCTTCGTAAAGAAAATATCATTTTCCCTGTGTATAAAATGATAGATACCTGTGCATCCGAGTTTGATTCTTATGTTCCGTATTTCTATTCAACCTATGAAGAAGAAAATGAGAGTGTTATTTCAGATAAAAAGAAGATTATCGTTCTCGGTTCAGGTCCTATCCGCATAGGTCAGGGTGTTGAGTTTGACTATTCAACCGTTCACGCAATCTGGTCTATCCGTGATGCAGGCTACGAAGCAATTATAATAAATAACAACCCCGAAACGGTTTCAACTGATTACACAACCTCCGATAAGCTCTATTTTGAGCCGCTTACAGTGGAGGATGTAATGAATGTTATTGAGCTTGAAAAGCCTATGGGCATTGTTGTATCTCTCGGCGGTCAGACTGCAATTAACCTTGCCCCTCCGCTTGATGCACTCGGTGTGCCGATTATAGGCACGGATGTTGCAGCAATCGATAAGGCAGAAAACAGAGATTCATTTGAAAAGGTTATGACAGAGCTTGGAATTCCTCAGCCAAAGGGTCTTGCCGTAACAGATATAGAAGAGGGCGTTAAAGTTGCTGAAAATATAGGCTATCCTGTTCTTGTACGCCCCTCCTTTGTGCTTGGCGGAAGAGCAATGCAGATTGTTGCAAATGAAGAAAGCCTGCGTCATTATCTTCAGACTGCTGTTGAGGTGAATACAGAACAGCCTGTTCTTGTTGATAAATACATTATGGGTAAAGAGCTTGAGGTTGATGCAATTTGTGACGGTGAGGATGTATTTATTCCCGGAATTATGGAGCACGTTGAAAAAACAGGTGTTCACAGCGGTGACTCAATTTCCGTTTATCCAACCTTTGATGTATCTCAGCAGGTTAAGGATAAAATCATTGATTACACTGTTAAGCTTGGTAAGGCTATAGGCATAATCGGTTTATATAATATTCAGTTTATTGCAGATTCAAATGATGATGTTTTTGTGATAGAGGTTAACCCGCGTTCTTCAAGAACAGTTCCGTTCCTTTCAAAAGCAACATCTGTTCCTATGGCGCACATTGCTACACAGGTTATTTTAGGCCACAGCCTTAAAGAGCAGGGAATAACAGAGGTTTGCCCTGCAGAAAAGGAACGCTGGTATGTTAAGGCTCCTGCATTCTCTTTCTCAAAGCTTAAGGGAATGGATACCTATCTTTCACCTGAAATGAAGTCAACAGGTGAAGCAATCGGCTATGACAAATCACTTACAAGAGCGCTTTATAAAGCCATTCAGGCAAGTGGAATGAATGTTTCTAACTACGGTACAGTGCTTGTTACCATTGCAGATATGGACAAGCCGGCCGCACTTCCTCTTATTAAACGCTTTTATGATTTAGGCTTTAATATTGAAGCAACGGAGGGCACAGCTAATTTCCTTAAAACACAGGGAATACGCACAAGAGTACGTGCTAAGCTTACACTTGATGACAGTGATGAAATCTTAATGGCACTTCGTCAGGGTCATATTTCATATGTTATCAACACGATTGATGTCAGCCATGGCGACAGCCACTCGGACGGCTCTGAGATACGACGTGCCGCTGTTGAGAATAATGTTACAATGTTCACATCACTTGATACTGTTAAAGTTCTTCTTGATGTTCTTGAAGAAATAACACTCGGTGTATCAACAATTAATGCGGAGTAATTTATGTATAAGCAAGATATATATGAAATTTTAATCAATACACCTTTAACGAAAGATGTTTTTAAAATGGTTCTCCGGGGTGATACGCAGTATATTACTGCACCCGGGCAGTTTATAAATCTTAAATTAGAGGGCAAGTTTCTTCGCCGCCCAATATCTGTCTGTGATTATGATGATGAAGCAATCACCATTATTTATAAGGTTGTTGGCGAGGGAACTAAGCAGATGTCTGAAATGGCAGCAGGCGAAAAGGTGGACTGCATTACCGGTCTTGGCAACGGCTACGATATAAGCAAATCACAGAAACCGCTGGTTATCGGCGGCGGTGTAGGTGTTCCTCCTATGTACAATCTTACCAAATGCCTTATTGCTGACGGTCAGACACCAACAGTAATTCTTGGTTTCAACACGAAGGATGAGATTTTTTACGAAGAAGAATTCAAGGCTCTCGGTGCTGATGTGGTTATAACAACTGTTGACGGCTCATACGGAATAAAAGGCTTTGTTACTGACGGAATGCCTGCGGATTATGATTATTTTTATACCTGCGGTCCACTGCCTATGTTCAAGGCTGTAAATAATGCAGCAGAAACATCAGGTCAGTTCAGCTTTGAAGAAAGAATGGGCTGCGGCTTCGGTGCCTGCATGGGCTGCAGCTGCAAAACAAAATATGGCAATAAGCGTATATGCAAGGAAGGTCCTGTGCTTGTAAAGGAGGAGATTATATGGTAGATTTATCAGTAAATCTCTGTGGAATGCAGATGGATAATCCTGTTGTTCCTGCAAGCGGCACCTTCGGTTACGGCAAGGAATTTAAGGATTTTTATGATATAAATATTCTCGGCTCATTCTCTTTTAAAGGCACAACCAGGGATGCCCGCTTCGGCAATCCGACACCAAGAATTGCGGAATGTGAAGCAGGAATGATTAATGCAGTAGGTCTGCAGAACCCGGGTGTGCATCACGTAATTGAGCACGAGCTTCCGGAAATGAAGAAATACTTCGGCAAGAAAGTTATTGCGAATGTAAGCGGCTTTTCGGTTGATGATTATGCATATACCTGTGAGCTTCTTGATAAGCATGAGCAGGTTGGAATTCTTGAGGTCAATGTAAGCTGTCCGAATGTTCACGGCGGCGGAATGAGCTTCGGTACTCAGCCTGAATGTGCGGCCGAGGTAACCAAGGCAGTTAAGGCAGTTACAACAAAGCCGGTTATCATTAAACTTTCACCAAATGTAACGGATATTGTTTCAATAGCAAAGGCTTGTGAGGAAGCAGGGGCAGACGGTATTTGCCTTATCAATACAATGCTCGGAATGAGAATAGATTTAAAACGCAGAACACCCGTAATTGCAAATAAAATGGGCGGCTTCAGCGGAAATGCAATCTTTCCTGTTGCGGTAAGAATGGTTTATCAGGTTTCAAAAGCCTGCAGTATTCCTGTTATGGGCTGCGGAGGAGTTTCGTCGGCCAAGGATGTTATTGAGATGATGATGGCAGGTGCAACGGCAGTGCAGGTCGGTGCGGCAAATCTTGTTAATCCTTATGTATGCAAAGAAATTATAGAAGCATTGCCGAGCGAATGTGAAAGACTTGGCATTGAAAAAATAAGCGATATTATAGGAGTGGTAGAATAATGGGTAAAGACGTAATTATTGCCTGCGATTTCAGCAGTGCGAAGGACACCTTTGATTTCCTTGATAAGTTTACCGAGGAAAAGCCTTTTGTTAAAATCGGTATGGAGCTTTATTATGCAGAGGGTCCGTCAATTGTTAAGGAAATCAAAAAAAGAGGTCATAAAATTTTTCTTGATTTGAAGCTTCATGATATTCCGAATACGGTAAAAAAGGCAATGTCCGTTTTGTCTTCTCTTGACGTTGATATGACGAATCTTCACGCAGCAGGTACGGTTGATATGATGAAGGCTGCTGTTGAAGGGCTCACGAAGGAGGACGGCACACGCCCGATTCTTATTGCAGTAACGCAGCTTACCTCAACAAGTGAGGAAAGAATGCAGAAAGAGCTTCTTATCAACGCTTCTATCAATGATACCATTGTTAAATATGCTGAAAATGCAAAGGCAGCAGGGCTCGACGGTGTAGTATGCTCTCCGCTTGAAGCAGGAATGGTTAAGGATGCCTGCGGCAAAGCGTTTATGACTGTTACACCGGGAGTTCGTTTTGCAGACGGAGATGTGGGTGATCAGGTGAGAGTTACAACGCCCGAAAAGGCAAAGGAAATCGGCTCTGATTATATAGTGGTTGGCAGACCTGTAACACAGGCAGCAGATCCCGTTGCTGCTTACCGCCGCTGCTGTAAGGAATTTATTGGATAAGGAGAACTGAAATGGAAAGCTATAAAAGAGAATTTATAAAGTTTTTAGAGGGTGCAGGCGTTTTAAAATTCGGTGATTTCACTGCAAAAAGCGGAAGAAAAATACCTTATTTTATAAATGCGGGAGATATTAAAACAGGCAAGCAGATTCAAAAACTCGGCGAGTTTTATGCTAAGGCTTATTTTGAAAAGGTGGGCAATAAAAAGGCTGTGCTTTACGGACCTGCATACAAGGGCATTCCGATTGCTGTTTCAGTTGCAGTTGCTCTTGCAAAGCAGGGGCTTGATGTTCCTTTCTTCTTCAACAGAAAAGAAGAAAAAGACCACGGCGAGGGCGGTGTTTTTGTTGGTTACACGCCAAAGCAGGGTGAAGAAATTGTTATTGTTGAGGATGTTATAACTGCGGGCACCGCTATCAGGGAAAGTATGGCAATTCTCTCAAAATTAGAGGGCACAAAGGTTGCGGCAACCTTCGTTATGGTAGACCGTAAGGAAAAGGGTCAGACTGAAAAATCTGCAATGGCAGAGGTTGGAGAAGAATACGGCTTTCCTGTATATTCCGTTGTTGATGTTTATGATATTATTGAATATCTTGAAGAAGATGAAAGCAACCGTGAAAATGTTGAACGCATAAAGAAATATCTTGAAATCAACGGTGCCAAGGATTAATAAAGAGAGGAAGAAATAATGCGTCATTTATTGGACACAACAGATTTAACAGTTGAAGAAATAGACGAATTGATTGCGCTGGCAATGGATATTATTGCAGATAAGCAGAAGTATGCTCATATCTGTGACGGAAAAAAGCTTGCAACACTTTTCTTTGAGCCAAGCACAAGAACACGCCTTTCCTTTGAGGCGGCAATGATGGAACTTGGCGGCAATGTGCTCGGCTTTTCAGATGCATCATGCTCAAGTGCCTCCAAGGGTGAAACAGTGGGTGATACAATTAAAATCGTTTCCTGCTACGCAGATATTATTGCAATGCGTCATCCTATTGAGGGCGCACCTCGTGTTGCAACATATAAAAGTGATGTGCCTGTTATAAATGCGGGAGACGGCGGTCACAGCCATCCAACGCAGACTATGGCAGATTTGCTGACAATCTTCCGTGAAAAGGGCAGACTGAAAGATTTAACAATCGGTCTTTGCGGTGATTTGAAGTTCGGCAGAACAGTGCACAGCCTTATAAAAGCAATGTGCCGCTACAGCAATATTAAATTTGTGCTTATTGCACCGAAAGAGCTTTCCGTTCCCGATTATATCAAAACAGATTACCTTGAGGAAAAGGGAATGGAGTATATCGAAACAGAGAATATGGAAGAGGTTATGCCACAGCTTGATGTGCTTTATATGACAAGAATTCAGCGTGAACGCTTCTTCTCTGAGGATGAATACTTAAAGCATAAGGATGCCTTTATTTTAGATACGGATAAGCTTAAAACTGCAAAAGCGGATTTAACTATTATGCATCCGCTTCCAAGAGTTAATGAAATCACAACAGATGTTGATGATGATCCTAGAGCAAAATACTTTGAGCAGGCTTTAAACGGAAAATATATCCGTATGGCACTTATCATTACACTTCTTAAATGGGGAGGTGCTCTTTAATGAAAATTGATGAAATTGAAAACGGCATTGTGCTTGATCATATCAAGGCAGGCAATGGTATGCGTGTTTATGAAGCATTAAAGCTGAATACACTTTCCTGTCAGGTGGCAATTATTCAGAATGCCAAATCAGAAAAGCAGGGCATTAAGGATATAATAAAAATCAATGAGCTTATTGATTTAAACCTTGATGTGCTTGGTTATATTGATTCTGAAGTAACTGTTAATATCATCAGAAACGGCAAGGCAGAAAAGAAAAAGGTTGAATTGCCTGAACGAATTGTTAATGTAGTGAAATGCTCTAATCCAAGGTGCATTTCAAATGTTGAAAATATACCATATGAGTTTGAGTTAACAGATAATAAAGGTACCTACCGCTGCATTTACTGCGAAACGAAAGCGAATTGATAAAAAAACTCCCTTGTAAAAGGGAGTTTTTTTAGATATTTCAAGGAACGAAAATCTCGTTGTTCTGTTTTCAAATTAAAATTCTCTTTTCCTATATAAAATAATGGAAACAACAATTGATATGATAACCAGAATAACAGCAAGAAGAGCAAATAAAAACGCATCTGCCTGCGGAGTAAACTGCCCTTCAATGGCCGTTTCTCCGGTGCTGTTTCGCAGGTTTATTGCCGTAATTGTTGAAGCCATCAGTGCAATTACAATTAAGTTTATCAGCTTTCCTTTTAAATAACCGAATCGGAAATTAAGCGGTAAAACAATTGCCGGGGAAATAAATCCTACAAACAGCATTAAATATGCAAGGCTTGCCGTATTTTCAATGCTCATTCCCTTGGCATAGTGAAAAATCAGAGCTTCAATTATTATTGCAGGAATTGTAAATATAAATATTAAAATATATTTCTCAAGTACAATATGCTGCTTTTTTACAGGGATAATTGCTTCAAATTTGCTCCACTTGTATGCTTCGTCATATGCCATTGTAAAAATAGGAATTAATGAAATCATGGCAATGGAATAATATGAAAAATACATAGATGTGTTTTGAATTACGGATAAAGCAAAAAATATGGCCGCAACAAAGAAAAATCCCAAATTGTGTTTCTTTACAAGTATTAAATCCTTGATTAATAGGCCCTTCATTATCTGCACCCCCTGATCATATAAACAAATAAGTCCTCAAGATTTATCGGTGAAACATGCATATCAGAAGTGACGGCAAATTTCTTAATTACTGCATTCACTCCGTACTCTGTTTTGCGGATACTTAAAATATCAGATTTATCTGTTTTATTTATTCTGCTTTCATCACACTGAACAATGCAGTAATTATTTAAAAGCTCATCCTTTTCCTCACATAAAAGAAGTTGTCCTTTATGCATAAATGCAATATAATCGCAAAGCTTTTCAAGGTCACTCACAATGTGTGATGAAATTAATATTGAATGGTTTTCATCTCTTGTAAAATCATTGAAAATATCAAGAATTTCATCACGAACTACGGGATCCAAACCGCTTGTAGCTTCATCAAGAATAAGCAGCTTTGCTCCGTGTGAAAGAGCCGCGGCAATGTGAATTTTCATTTTCATTCCCTTGGAAAAGTTTTTTATTTTCTTGTTGGTTGGAATGCTGAAATTATTACAATAATGAAAGAACTCTTTTTCGTTCCAGCTTTTGTATATATTTTTTAAAACGGAATTTATTTCTTTTGCGTTGAAGCTTTCAGGTAATCCGTTTTCCTCCATAACAACGCCTATGTCCTCTTTAGAGCAGGCAGTATTGCTTTTTCCAAGCAGGTTTATTTCACCGCCCGATTTTTTTATCATATCAAGAATTATTTTGATTGTTGTGCTTTTTCCGGCACCGTTTTCACCAACAAGTCCCATAATACAACCGCTTGGCAGGGTAAGGGTTATGTTATCAAGCAAAAAGCCTTTATAGCTTTTAGTCAGATTTTTAATCTCAATTGCGTTCACTTCTATTCCTCCTCAAACAGAATATCAAGCATAGAAATAATGTCTTTTTTAGTGAGATTACAGAAAGCGGAAAGCTTCATAACCTCATCAAGGTGTGCTTCAATCTGACGCAGATTTTCTTCACGCAAAAGCTCTGTATTTTTAACTGCAACAAAGCTGCCTTTGCCCGGTGCTGTGTATATAAGGCCATTTCTTTCAAGCTCCTCATATGCACGCTTAGTGGTAATAACGCTTATGTGCAAATCCTTTGCAAGATTTCTGATAGACGGCAGGGGAGCGTCCTCCTCAAGGGTGCCGTTTATTATCTGTGCTTTTATTTGTGAGTAAATCTGGTCATAAATCGGAACACCGTTTTTATTGTTAATAAAAATTAACATATTTGTTCTCCTTTTATCCAGTTAACTGTATATAAACAGTATACACAGTATGAGCAGGTTTGTCAATACTAAATTTGAATCAATATGTATTGGAGATTTACATACACTCTAATAAAAGAAAAGCTCATCGAATTCGATGAGCTTTTTGCTATCCCTTTATCCTATCAGTAATCTTCTGTGCATTACCATAAATTTCTTCTGTATCAATGCCAACAAATTCGCCGTTTTCATAAAGAATTCTGCCGTTAATCATAGTCAGCTTAACATTTTCTTTTGAGCCGCTGTATACCATATTTTTCGTAATATTGTTAATCGGCTGCATATTCGGGCGGTTTAAATCAATAACAATTAAATCTGCTGTTTTGCCCACATCAATTGTATCGCAGTTATCAAGCCCCATACATTTTGCTCCGCCGACTGTTGCCATTTCAAGAATTTTATTCGCGTCTGTTGAAGCGGCATTCCTGTCATTGAGCTTCTGTGTTGCCGCAAGCAGATACATTTCACGGAACATATCAAGTGCGTTGTTGCTGCTCGGTCCGTCTGTTCCGATTGCAAGCTGAATATTCTTGTCAATCATTTTTGAAACAGGTGCAATTCCCGAAGCCAGTTTGCTGTTTGAGCCGGGATTGATTACTGCATAAACACCGTGCTTTTTGTAAATTTCAAGGTCATTGTCATTAACCCATACACTGTGGTATGCACCGCCGCCGTAATTGAATAAGCCGAGTTCATCAAACAGGACAGTAGGTGTTTTGCCGTAACGCTGAATGCATTCCTTAACCTCACTCTCGGTTTCCGAGGAATGCATAAATACAGGTGCTTTATACTTTTCGGCAAGTCCTGCAATACCCGACATAAGCTCTTTTGAGGTTGTATATTCAGCGTGAAAGCCTAATTTATAGCTTATCAATTCATCGTAGCTGTTGAATTTATTATAGTATTCCTCAAGGCTTTCAATATTTTCTTTAAAGTTGTTCAATCCGCAGGTCATAACCGTTCTGAAGCCGAAATCAACGCTTGCTCTTGCCATATCTTCAGGAAAATAATACATATCAAAGCAGGCGGTAATTCCGCTTGTTAAGTATTCAAGAAATGCAAGCTTTGAAAGGTGATAAATGTCCTCACCTGTGAGCTTTGCTTCCATAGGAAATATCATATCATAAAGCCATGGCTGCAGCGGCAAGTCGTCTGCAAGGCTTCTGGCAAAGGTCATTGCGGAATGCGTGTGTGCATTTTTAAATGAGGGCATAAGCAGATTGCCGTTTAGGTTAATCTCTCTGTCCGCCTTGCTGTTAGGGTTCTTTCCGACAAAAACGATTTTGCTGCCGTCAACCCACACCTCATCATCTGTGATTTTTATTCCGTTTTTAAAGGATAAAACCCTTCCGTTATAAAATCTTATCATTTAAGTAACTCCTTAAGATTTTTATCAAATGGCGGATAAACAATGCCTTTGTCCGTTATGATTGCGGTTATCAGGCTGTTGTCCGTAACATCAAATGCAGGGTTGAAGCACTTTGTCTGCGGCAGGGCAGTGGGCTTTTCGTAAAACATAGTTTTGATTTCATCGGCATCACGCTCTTCAATAACAATATCATCCCCTGTAGGTGTGCTGAAATCCACGGTTGAATACGGACCTAATACGTAAAAGGGTATACCGTAATGCTTTGCAAGAATTGCAGCACCGCTTGTGCCTATTTTGTTAGCCGTGTCGCCGTTTGCAGCAACTCTGTCACACCCAACAAGCACTGCATTTATAAGTCCCTTTTTCATAACAAGGCTTGCCATATTATCGCATATCAGGGTAACATCAGTTCCGCACTTTTCAAGCTCGTATGAAGTGAGCCTTGCACCCTGAAGCAGCGGTCTTGTTTCATCACAGAAAACGTGGAAATTGTAGCCTTTTTCCTTGCCTAAAATGAGAGGACCAAGCCCTGTGCCGTATTTTGACGTTGCAAGCTCGCCCGCATTGCAGTGTGTTAAAATGCCGTCACCGTCCTTAAGCAGTGATAAGCCGTATTCGCTGATTTTGCGGCACATTTCAATATCCTCATTATGTATTGCAATTGCTTCATCAATAGGGTTTTTGCCCTGTTCTGATGCATTCACAATTCGGGCAGTTGCCCAGGTTAAATTAACGGCGGTAGGTCTTGAAGAATCAAGATATTCCTTTGCTTTTTCTATGTTATTTCCATGGAAAAGGGCAAGTGAATATGCTGCAAAAATACCTATTGCGGGTGCACCTCTTACCCGCAGCAGCTTAATTGCATGATAACAGTCCTCAAGACTTTTCATTTCAAGGCAGACTTCCTCATTCGGAAGCCGGGTCTGGTCTAAAATATATAGTTTTCCGTTTTTGTATTCAATATTATTCATCGCAAAATCTCTCTATTGATTTCTTTATAAGTGTTTTAAACTGCGGTGCAACTCTGTCCGCGGTTTCCGTTACCTCCTCAGAGCTGATAGGTTTATCCATAATGCCGCAGGCAAGGTTTGTTATGCAGGAAATTCCGCAAACCTCAAAGCCGCAGTATTTAGCTGCCTGTGCCTCAATTGCGGTGCTCATACCCACTGCATCCGCACCTATGGCAGAGCACATTCTGATTTCAGCCTTTGTTTCAAACGCAGGACCTGTTAACTGCACATAAACGCCTTTTTTTATATCAATGCTGTTCTCCATTGCTGTTTTTGCAATGATTCTGTTCAGCCTTTTGCTGTAAACCTCACTCATATCGGGGAAACGAACACCGAGTGTATCGTCGTTTCTTCCGATAAGTGCAGAGGGGACAAAGCTTGAAATATGATCCTCAATAATCATAAAATCTCCTATTGAGAAATTCTTATTGATTCCTCCGCAGGCATTCGTTAAAAACAGTATTTTTGCACCCATTTTTCTAAGCAGATATATGGGATTTGTAACCTGCTTAGGTGAATATCCCTCGTATAAATGAATCCGCCCCTGCATGACGGCCGCTTTTGCTTTTCCTATGTAGCCGAAAACAAATCTGCCCTTGTGTGAAGGAGCAGTGGATACAGGAAAATCAGGAATATCACTGTAATTGATAGTTGTGACAATATCTATTTCATCTGCAAGTGCACCTAAGCCGGAGCCAAGTACAAGAGCAATTTCAGGTTCAAAATCAGTAACACTTCTTATATATTCAAGCTGTTTTTCAAGCATTGCAATCACCTCAGCTTCATTATAATGGTTTTTGTATTTTAAATCAATAAATTCTATTGCATTATATTGCTAATTTTGATATTATTAATTCGTGATATTTTCTTTATTCGGAGGAATAGTATGAAAAAGTTTATTTCAATTTTTTTGTGTGTAACCTTGCTTGCAGCTTCAGCACTGGCATTCAGCGGCTGCACAGGGGCAAAGGAGCTTAACTACAGTGTTGTGCTTATTACAGACGGCGGAACTGTTAATGATGGTGCTTACAATGAGAGTGCATGGAAAGGTGTTTCCGAGTATGCAGAGGAAGCAGGGTTGACCTATCGTTATTATCAGCCTGTTCTTGAAGATGACAAGCTCAATAATGATACGGTTTTAAGCTACATAGACCTTGCTGTTCAGTCAGGTGCACAATATATTGTTATGCCAACCTCTGCTCTTGAGGTTGCAGCTTATGAGGGTGCACAGAAGCATAATGATGTAAAATTTATTCTTGTAGACGGCATGCCTCACACTGCGGAAAGTGACGAAGCAGTGCGTGCAGACAATCTTATGTGCGTTACCTTTGATGAGCTTCAGAGCGGTTTTCTTGCAGGCTATAATGCTGTAGTTGCAGGAAATACAAAGCTTGGTTATTTCGGTGAATATTACAGTGATGCTTCAAGAAAATACGGTGCCGGCTTTGTTCAGGGTGCTGCTTATGCCGCAGATCAGCTTGGAATCCCTGCAACAATGAAATATGCAGATTATGATTCACCTGTTCTTGATTACAATTATTCATTCACAATCACTGCAAACTATGCAAAGATAGAGGATATAGACGAAAAGGTATTCAAAATCAATGTTGTAAATGGTATCGGCTCGGGTACATATACCGAAGGTTCAAATGTAACACTTATTGCCGATCCTGCTCCTGAGGATAAGGTGTTTGACCACTGGGAGGTTAAAAGCGATACAGACGGTGTTAAGGACAGTAAGGTGAATCTTTCAACCAAGAGCAAAACAACAACAAATCTTCTTGTTGAGAAGTGCGATGCAACCATTACTGCGGTTTATAAGGATGCTGAAAATGCAACATTTCCTTTAACCATTATGAATAACACAAATACAGAGCCTTATTCAACACAGTATCTTGCAGTTGGAGATTATGAAATTACTGCTCCTGCCGCTGAATCAGGTATGGTGTTTGACCATTGGGAAATCAAGGATTACGATAGTCCTGAACTTGTACTTGATGATGTAAACAGTAAAAACACATGGGTACATACCGGTAAAGATTTATTAACATTAATTCCTGTTTATGCTAAAAGCACGGTTCCTACCTTTGATGTTACAGTTATAACAGGTGAGGGCGGAAACGGCGAATCAACAGGCTCAGGTTCATATGTAACAGGTGATAATGTTTCTGTTTCGGCAGCCGTTCCGCAGGATGGTTATATTTTCACACACTGGTCTAATGCGGATACATACGGCTATGGTGCGGGTATTTCAATGGCGAATGAATACTATCCGAATACTTCATTTTCAATGGTAAACCGTTATCAGTCCGTTGTTGAAACAATGTATGATGAGGGTGTTTCCATCATCTATGCAGGCGGAAATAATGAATGCAATGTTGTTTCGGATGCAACATGGAATTACAGCTACCTTAAAGAGGCAATCGGTTCTGAAAACTGGCAGGCAGACTGGACGCATTATTATTCAACCACTACTAAAGATTACGGTGCGGCAATCAAGCTTTGCCTTGCAGAGTTTGCAGGCGGCACAACGCTTGTTGGTGACTGTGCAAATAACTGTATTGCAATGACCTATGTTGCAGAGGAGAACACTGATAGCTATGATGCGGTTTATGAAGCACTCGGCAAAGGAGAACTCAATCCTGCTGTTTTGGCAGACGATGAGGATGTAACCGCAGTTTTGAATTCCAACTGCTTAACTCTTGATTATTGGGTTGTTGAAGAATAATATATAAGTAATAAAACTAAAAAAGACTTGAACTTATGTTCAAGTCTTTTTTCATACTGTAGGGGACGATGGTCACATCGTCCCCGTTTTCTTTAACATTAATATTTAATTTCACCCTTGAAAACAAGATTGCAGTCGCCTGAAAGGGTAACACATTCATCTGTGTAATTAACAATTAAATCGCCGCCGCGAAGCTTAACCGTTATATCCTCTCCCTTGGCACATAAGCCGTTTTCAACTGCCGCAACAACTGCTGCACATGCACCCGTTCCGCATGCCTGTGTTTCGCCGTTGCCTCGTTCCCACACTCTCATTTTAAGTGTGCGGCTATTAACAACTCTAACAAACTCCGTGTTAATTCTTTCGGGGAAAAGCTCGTGAGTTTCAAACTTCGGTCCTATTGTTTCAATATTAACCTTATCCACATTGTCAACAAAAACAACACAGTGCGGATTTCCCACCGAAAGGCAGGTTATATAGCAATCCTTGTCTGCAACTGTTATTCTGTGGTTAATAACACGGCTTTCATTGATGTTAACAGGAATTTTTGCCGGATCAAGTTCTGCCTTGCCCATATTAACGGTAACGGAGGATACCTTGCCGCTACGTGTGAAAAGCTGAAGCTCTTTAATACCGCTTGCGGTTTCAATGGTCATATTATCTTTTTTAACCATATCGTTATCATAAAGATATTTTCCAAGGCAGCGGATTGAATTTCCTGCCATTTTGCCTTCAGAGCCGTCTATATTGAAAATTCTCATTTTAGCATCAGCAATATCTGATTCCTCAATCAGTACAATGCCGTCACCGCCGATACCTTTATGTCTGTCCGAAAATTCAATAGCAAAGCTTTCGGGGCAGGTGATAATGCCGCATTGATTGTTGAAGAAAATGTAGTCATCACCCGTGCCGTGCATTTTGCTGAACTTAAGAGTACCCTTGCTTTCACGCATATCGTTTATATCAACAAGCTCTGTGTTAGTCTGATTATATCTGCTTGCAATAATATCTGCAAGTGCATTTGCAGTGTCAAGTGATGTAATCGTTGCAATTCCAAGCTGATTTGCTCTGTTAAACAGCTTAATGTAATCTGCAATGCTCTTTTTGTCACTCTTGCCTGTGTAAACGATGTAATCAAGCTTTCCGCTTTCAACAAGCTCCATAATGGAATTGTCTTCCCTCAGCTTGTTAACAACATTAACATCTATTCCAAGGCTTTCTATAGCCTTGGCGGTTTCGGGTGTTGCCCATATCTGCACACCGATATCGTCAAGCTTCTTGGCAAGGGTAACAATTTCATATCTGTCCTGCTTCGTAACCGTAATCAAAACGCCGTGCTTTTCACGTTTGTGGAAATCAACCTTGAAGCCTGCTGAAACAAGTCCTTTAAAGAGTGCTTCATTCAGATTTTTACCTACGCCGAGTACCTCGCCCGTAGATTTCATTTCGGGTCCAAGCTTGCTGTTTACATCATTGAGCTTTTCAAAGCTGAAAACAGGAACTTTAACAGCATAATATGGAGGTGTTTTGTATAATCCTGTGCCGTATCCGAGCTCGGCAAGAGTTGAACCAACCATTATCTTCGTTGCAAGCTCAACCATAGGCACGCCTGTGACTTTACTGATGTACGGAATCGTTCTTGAAGCACGAGGGTTAACCTCAATAACATAAAGCTCATTCTGATATATAAGATACTGAATATTTATAAGTCCCTTTGTTTTTAGGGATAATGCCAGCTCTTCGGAAACATCACAGATTTTTGCAAGCATTTTATCCTGAATGTTGTAAGGCGGATAAACTGCAATTGAGTCACCGCTGTGAACACCTGCACGCTCAATATGCTCCATAATTCCGGGAATAAGAACATCCCTGCCGTCTGAAATACAGTCTACCTCAAGCTCTGTGCCCATCATATATTTGTCTACAAGCACGGGATTTTCAATGCCCTGTGCAAGAATAATATCCATATACTGCTTAACATCATCATCTGTGTAGGCAATGGTCATATTCTGACCGCCGATAACATAGCTTGGACGGAGCAGAACAGGATAGGTGAGTGCGTTTGCAGCGGAAAGGGCTTCATCAAGGGTCATAACAGAAGAACCCTTAGGTCTGAATATGCCGAAGCTTTCAAGCAAAGCGTCAAAGCGTTCTCTGTCCTCCGCAATATCAATGCTTTCAGCAGATGTGCCCAGGATTTTTACCTTGTGATCGTCAAGATATTTTGTAAGTTTGATGGCAGTCTGACCGCCGAAGGCAACAACAACACCAATCGGTTTTTCAACCTTAATGATGTTCATAACATCCTCAGGTGTAAGCGGCTCAAAATAAAGCCTGTCACCAGTGTCAAAATCCGTTGAAACCGTTTCGGGATTGTTGTTGACCAAAATAACCTCATAGCCAAGCTCTTTTAAAGTCCATACACAGTGAACAGAGGAGTAGTCAAACTCAATTCCCTGACCTATGCGGATAGGTCCTGAGCCTAAAACAATTATTCTTTCTTTTTCAGAGCGGTTTAATTCTCTGCTTTCGCAGGCGGTGTCATACGTAGAATAGAAGTATGGTGTTTCAGCGGCAAATTCCGCGCCGCAGGTATCAACCATTTTGTAAACCGCATCTCTGTGAAAGGCAAGTGAGCAGCCGCTTATTTTTTCAAGGGCTTCATCGGTATAGCCGAATTTCTTGCCTTTTATATATGCATCCTTGCCGATAGGTTTATTTTTAATCTGTCTTTCATAGTCGGCAAGATTTTTAAGCTTGTATAAGAACCACTTGTCAATCTTGGTAATACCGTGGATTTTTTCGGGAGTAATACCGCTTTTCAAAGCACGGAAAACGCTGAATAAGCGTAAATCATCCTGATTGTGAAGTGTTTCAATTATATCTGTTCCTTCAAGTGCTTTGCTGTTAAGCGTATCAAGACCGATTTCCGCACCGCGAACAGCCTTCATAATAGCCATTTCAAAGGACGGAGCAATGCTCATAACCTCGCCTGTGGCTTTCATTTGCGTGCCGAGCTTTCTTGAAGCGTTAACAAACTTGTCAAACGGCCATTTCGGAAGCTTAACAACAACGTAGTCAAGGGTAGGCTCAAAGCAGGCACAGGTTTTTCCCGTAACATCATTTTTGATTTCATCAAGTGTGTATCCCAATGCAATTTTAGTTGTTACCTTTGCAATAGGGTAGCCTGTTGCCTTTGAAGCAAGTGCAGATGAACGTGAAACACGAGGATTAACCTCAATAACACTGTATTCAAAGCTGTCCGGATTTAAGGCAAACTGGCAGTTGCATCCGCCCTCAATGCCAAGCTCTGTAATAATATCAAGCGAAGCTGAACGCAGCATCTGATATTCCTTGTCACCAAGTGTAACGGCAGGGGCAATAACAATACTGTCGCCCGTATGAACGCCAACAGGGTCAAAGTTTTCCATAGAGCAAACGGCTATAACGTTTCCGACACTGTCACGCATTACCTCAAACTCAATTTCTTTCCAGCCTGCAATGTATTTTTCAACAAGTACCTGTGTGATCGGGGAAAGCATTAAGCCACGCTTTGCAATCTCCTCAAGCTCCTTTTCGTTGTATGCAACACCGCCGCCGGCACCGCCAAGAGTGAAAGCAGGGCGGATAATAACAGGGTAGCCGATTTCATCGGCAATTGCTCTTGAACGCTCTAAATCATTTGCAATATCACTCGGAACAACAGGCTGATTGATTTTCAGCATTGTATCGCGGAACATCTGTCTGTCCTCAGCCTTATCTATAGCCTCTGCATCTGTTCCGAGCAGACGAACACCCATTTTGTCGAGGTAGCCGTCCTTTGCAAGCTGCATGGAAATTGTAAGTCCTGTCTGACCGCCAAGGCCGCCTAAAATACTGTCGGGACGTTCTTTTTCAATGATTCTTTTAACTGTTTCCACAGTTAAAGGCTCAAGGTAAATATGGTCTGCAAGTGCCTTGTCCGTCATTATGGTTGCAGGGTTGGAGTTTACAAGCACAACCTCAATGCCTTCGTCCTTGAGCACTCGGCACGCCTGAGCACCTGCATAGTCAAACTCAGCTGCCTGACCGATAACGATAGGACCTGAGCCTATAACAAGTACCTTTTTAATGTCTTTATTAAGAGGCATTATTTGTTACCTCCCATCATATCAATAAATTTATCAAATAAAAACCTTGTATCATGCGGACCGCTGCATGCTTCCGGATGAAACTGAACAGAAAAGGCATTTTTTTCAGGATAGACTACACCTTCGTTTGTTCCGTCATTTGCATTAACATAGCTGATCACTCCGCCGCATTTTTCAATCTCTTCATTAACAACAGCATACCCGTGATTTTGTGATGATATATAAGTTCGGCCTGTTTCAAGATTTTTAACAGGCTGATTAACACCGCGGTGACCGTATTTCAGCTTAACTGTTTTTGCTCCCATTGCAAGAGCAAGAAGCTGATGACCAAGGCAGATTCCGAAAATCGGCTTTTTTCCGATAAGCTTTTTAAGCTCTTCAATGCATTCGGTATTGTCACTCGGATCTCCGGGTCCGTTTGAAAGCATAATGCCGTCCGGGTTAAGATTTAAAATGTCCTCTGCCTTTGTATTGTAGGGCACAATTGCAACATTGCAGCCGCGTTTTGCAAGCTCGTTGGGAATATTGTCCTTTTTTCCGTAGTCAAGCAAAACAACATTATGCTTGTGGTTTTCCCCGGGAATAAGGCACGGCTTATCAACAGATGTTGACTTAACGGCATCTGTGATGACATATTCCTTGAGTTTATCATAATCAACATCATTAGGGTTAGAGCATATAACGGCATTCATAACGCCGCTTTCTCTGATTATTTTTGTGATTTCTCGTGTGTCAACATCATAAACACCTATAATGCCGTTTTCTTTAAGAAATTCTTCAAGAGATTCATTGCACCTGAAGTTAGACGGATTATCGCACTTTTCTCTTACAATATAGGCGGAAACATATGATTTCTTACTCTCCATATCATCGGTTATAAAGCCGTAGTTTCCTATAAGAGGGAAGGTCTGCATAACAATCTGCCCATAATAGCTTGGGTCTGTAAGCGTTTCAATATAGCCGCACATACCTGTTGTAAAAACAAGCTCGCCTGTTATATTACCGCCTGCACCGAAACGCTTGCCCTCAAAAATATGACCGTCTGCAAGGCATATATATACTTTTTCGTTTTCCATATTCTTCTTATCCTAAAAGTTTAACTAAAACTGCTTTCTGAGCGTGAAGTCTGTTTTCTGCTTCGTCAAATATTTCGTCTGCGTGCTCTTCAAATACCTTAGCGGTAATTTCTTCTTCTCTGTGTGCAGGCAGGCAATGAAGCACCATAGCACCGTCATTTGCAGCATTCATAACGGAATCGTTAATCTGATAATCCTTAAATATCTTTTCACGCTCTGCCTTTTCTTCTTCCTGACCCATTGAAGCCCATACATCCGTGTAAAGCACATCTGCATCCTTTGCGCATTCAAGAATATCTGATGAGCAGGTGAATTTTCCGTTTTCAGATGCCCATTTCATAATTTCAGCATCAGGCTTGTATTCATCTGGGCAGGCAACAGCACATTCCATACCCATTTTGATTGCACCGACAATAAGGCTGTTTGCCATATTGTTGCCGTCACCTATAAAGCAGAATTTAAGTCCGTCAAAGGATTTTTTATGCTCACGGATAGTCATTAAATCTGCCAGCACCTGGCAAGGATGACAGTAATCGGTAAGACCGTTGATAATCGGAATAGAGCCGTACTCAGCAAGATCCTCAACTTCCTTTTGCTCGAAGGTTCTGATCATAATACCGTCAAGGTAACGGGAAAGAACTCTTGCGGTATCCTCAACAGGCTCGCCTCTGCCAATCTGCAAATCACGGTTGGAGAGGAAAAGTGCCTGACCGCCGAGCTGATACATACCTGTTTCAAAGGAAACTCTTGTTCTTGTTGAGCTTTTCTGAAAAATCATTCCAAGCGTTTTACCCTTTAAAAGGTGGTGCTCAATACCGTGCTTTGTTTCATATTTAAGCTGATCTGCAAGATTTAAAATATCAAGAATATCGTGTTCGCTTAAATCCTGTAATTTTAATAAATGCTTCATTTTTCAATTACCTCTTTCAGTATATTTAGTCCTTTATCTATTTCATTATAGCTTATATTAAGTGCGGGTAAAAGTCTTATTTTTGTTTTTGCAGTAAGGACCAAAAGTCCTTTTTCAAGACAAGCATTTGCAATTTCTTTTGCGTTCTTTTCAGTTTCAATGCCAAGCATTAATCCCATTCCGCTTATACTTTTGACTCCGTTTACATTTTTAAGAAAATTCTTTATGTATTTGCTTTTTTCATTCACGTTCTTCAAAAATTCATCATCAATTCGTTTAACAATGCTCACTGCACCTGCCGCTGCAATCGGATTTCCGCCGAAGGTTGAGCCGTGTGAGCCGGGTGTAACAGTATCATTCAGCTTATCTCCGAAAAGAACTGCTCCCATAGGCAAACCGCCTGCAATGCCTTTTGCCGTGCTTACAATATCGGGTTTTATACCGAAATTCATATAAGCAAAGTATTTGCCCGTTCTGCCGTTGCCTGTCTGTACCTCGTCAACAACCATAAGAATATCTTTTTCTTTTGCAATTTCTTCAATTGCCTTAACAAACTCTTTGTTAAGGTTGAGTACTCCGCCTTCACCCTGAACACATTCAAACATAATGGCACAAACATCATCCGTTGCCATTTTTTTGAGTGTGTCAACATCGTTTGCAGGGCAGTATTTAAAGCCCTCTGTAAACGGTGCAAAGCTTGTGTGGAAAGAGTCCTGACCTGTTGCGGCAAGCGTTGTTATTGTTCTGCCGTGAAAGGAATTCACAAGAGTTATGATTGTACTTCTTCCTTCGCCGTATTTGTCAAAGCTGTATTTTCTTGCAAATTTTATTGCGCCCTCGTTAGCTTCGGCACCGCTGTTGGAGAAAAACACCTTTTTCATTCCTGTTTTCTCGCAAAGCAGTTGTGCAAGCTCGGCACAGGGGGCGGTGTAGTAAAGGTTTGATACATGCTGCAATTTGTTAAGCTGGTTTATAACAGCGTTTTTCCATTCATCATCTGCAATTCCGAAAGCCGTTACGCCGATTCCGGAGCCGAAATCTATGTATTCTTTTCCGTTTTCATCATATAAGGTTGAGCCTTTTCCCGAAACAAGCTCAACATCAAATCTGCCGTAGGTTGCAGATATATATTTTTTATCAATTTCTTTTGTAGTCATTTTATCACCTGCTTCTGAACATAGTTCCCATACCCTCATCGGTAAGCAGCTCCATAAGAATGGAGTGAGGAACTCTGCCGTCTATAATAAATGCTTTTTTTACGCCCTCTCGCAAAGCATTTGTCATTGAATCAATTTTAGGTATCATTCCGCCGCCTATAACGCCGTCTGCAATAAGGGCAGGCACATCTGAAATAAATACCTTATGAATAAGGGTGCTTTCATCATTCTTATCTCTTAACAAACCCACAACATCGGTCATTGATACAAGCGTTTCTGCCTTCAAAGCGCCTGCAACAGATGCCGCAACCGTATCTGCATTGATGTTGTAGCAGTTTCCGTTTTCATCATAGCCGATAGTAGAAATAACAGGAATAAAATTGTTTGCAAGCACTTCGTTTACAACATCCATATTCATTCCTGTTATCTCACCGACATAGCCGTGCTTATCATCAAGCGGCTTGCATTTTATCATATTGCCGTCCATACCCGAAAGACCTATTGCATGACCTCCGAGATTACCTATCTGGCAAACCAAATCCTTGTTAACCTTGCCTGCAAGTACCATCTGCACAACATTTGCTGTTTCCTTTGTTGTAACTCTGAGTCCGTCAACAAACTCACTTTGAATTTTCATAGCATTAAGCGCTTTGTTAATTTCAGGGCCGCCGCCGTGAACCAGCACAACCTTGATTCCAACAGTTGAAAGAAGAACCAAATCTCTCATAACAGCTTCTTTCAATTCTTCATTTATCATTGCATTTCCGCCGTATTTAACAACAACAATCTTCCGACGGTATGCCTGAATGTGCGGCAGTGCGTGTGCAATAACATCCGCCTTCATTGCATTTGTAATATCCATTTTGTATCTCCTTATGTTTTATCGGTAATCAAGAGTTTATTAAGTTCTGTAATCCCCGTTAATCTTTACAAAGTTATAAGTATACCTCACTCAGTATCGGAAGGTGCACTGCACCTTTCTCCCAAATTTTTGCGGCTATGCCTTAAAATTTGGACACTCGTTTGTGATTTAACTTTAGAGTCTGTTCGTTTAATAACATTTATTAAGTTCTATAATCTCCGTTAATCTTTACATATTCATAAGTTAAATCACAACCCCAAGCCGTAGCATTTTCATTGCCCTGATTGAGATTGACAAGCACCTGAATTTCATCACTTGAAAGTACGCTTGCTGCGGTTTCTTCGCTGAATTCAACGCCCGCACCGTTTCTGCAAACAGCAACAGTACCGAATTCACTTTTCAAATCAACATCAACCTTTGTAATGTCAAACTCTGCATCTGCATAGCCAATTGCACAAAGAACTCTGCCCCAGTTTGCATCCTCACCGAATATTGCACATTTGAAAAGGGTAGAGCCGATAACTGCTTTAGCAATAGTAATAGCATCATCTTTGCTTGGGCAGCCTGTGCAGATGCATTCAAGAAGCTTGCTTGCACCTTCACCGTCTTTGGCAAGCATTCTTGTAAGATTAGCCATAACCTCATAAAGTGCTGTTTTAAAGATTTCAAAATCATTATTACAAGCTGTTATTTCAGTATTTCCCGCCATCCCGTTAGCCATTAAGGAAACCATATCGTTTGTTGATGTATCGCCGTCAATGGAAAGGCAGTTGTATGTTACTTTAACAATTTCATCAAGTGCCTTTTGAAGCATTTCTGCTGAAATAGCAGTGTCTGTAGTTATAAAATTAAGCGTTGTTGCCATATTCGGGTGAATCATTCCTGAGCCCTTAGCCATTCCTCCAAGGCGGCAAATTTTACCGTCAATTTCAAATTCTACAGCATATTCCTTTCTTATTGTATCTGTTGTCATTATAGCAGTTGCAGCAGCCTCGTTGCCGTTATAAGAAAGACCTTTAACAAGGCTTGAGATACCGTTTTCAATTGGCTCAATCGGAAGAATCTGTCCTATAACACCTGTTGAAGCCACAATAACATCTTCCGTTCTAATGCCAAGCTCGTTTGCGGCAAGCTCACACATTCTCAATGCTTTTTCTTCGCCGTCTGCATTGCAGGTGTTGGCATTTTTTGAATTAACAATAACGGCTCTTGATTTTCCGTTTGTTTTATTAAGATTACTCTTAGTAACGATAATCGGAGCACCTTTCACCTTGTTTGTAGTGTAAACTGCGGCAGTGCTGCATATTTCGTCACTTAAAATCATACCTAAATCATTTTTGTGCGGTTTATTCGGATTTTGGTTATCTATACTCGGCTTTTTTATACCGCAGTAAATTCCGCCTGCTTTAAAGCCCTTTGCGGCACAAACACCGCCGTTAACAACTTTCATATTTTATTCTCCTATTACAAGTGATTTTGTTTCTTCAATTCCAAGGCTTAAATTCATACATTGAATAGCCGCACCTGATGCGCCTTTTCCTAGATTGTCAAAGCGGGATGTGATAACAATTCTGTCATCATTTCCGTTAACCTCAATTTCCATATCATCTCTGCCTTCAAAATTATTGGAACCAATCATATTTTCAGTAAAGCCGACAGATCGCACCTTAACAATTTCCTTGCCCTCGTAATGCTCCGCAAGAATATCTCTTACATCATTTAATGAATACTTTCTATTCATCATATTTGTGAAAAGGGGAATGCTTACAACCATTCCGCACTTATAATCGCAAATCATCGGTGAAAAAATCGGTGTCTGTGCTAATCCGCTGATTGCAGCCATTTCTTTAAGATGTTTGTGGTTCTGTGTTAAAGCGTATTGCCTTGGGCTGTTCAGCTCGGTATCCCTGTTCGGGTCTTCATACTGAGCAATTGCCTTGTTGCCTGCACCGCTGTAGCCCGAAACTGCAAAGCAGGTGATAGGGAAGTTGCTGTCTATAACACCGTTTTTAACAAGCGGAGCAACAATCGAATTAAATCCGCTTGCATAGCAGCCCGGGTTTGCAATGAACTGATTTGCTTCAATTTTGTTTTTTAGTTCGGCTGAAAGCTCCGGAAAGCCGTATGCCCATAATGGGTTTGTTCTGTGAGCGGTAGACGCATCAATAATCTTTGTTTTTTTGTTATCCCTGTCAAGCAGTGCAACGGCTTCAATTGCGGCAGCATCGGGAAGACAAAGAAAAGTAATATCAGATTCATTAATGAATTTTCTAATTTCATTATTGTCTTTTCTTTTGTCATCGTCTATAACAAGCAGCTCTATATCATCTCTGCTGAGCAGACGGTCTTTAATTCTTAAACCTGTTGTGCCTGCCTGTCCGTCAATGAATACTTTTGTCATTTTTATGCATAAACTCCTAAACTAATGATTTAATATTATTATTTATTATACACTTACATAATTTATTGTCAATAGAAAACGGTAAAAACATTATAAATATACATATAAATGAATAAATATTCAGTAAAGTAAATTGCCTTTTATGCACTTTACAGACTATATTAAAAGAGAAAAAAATTACCCATATAAAAATTTTTTCTTGACTTTTTCTAAAACTTGTATAATCTGTTAGCTTGTCCCTTAATTAAGTGATGTAAAGGAGTTGTTTCAGATTACAGATAATATCATCGTTGCAATCATCGCAATGATAGGAACATGTGCCGGTTCATTCGGCGGAATAATAACAGCCTCAAAGCTTACAACTTTCAGACTTGAAAAGCTTGAAGAAAAGGTTGATAAGCACAATAGATTCGCCGAAAGAATGCCCGTGCTTGAAGAACAAATCAAGGTGGTAAATCATAGAATAGAAGACCTTGAAAATAAGGTAGGATAGGAGTGTTTTTTATGAAAACAAGATTAAAAAGCCCTGTAGTTTGGCTTGCGGTATTGGCTCAGATTTGTGTAATTATTACACTTTTTGTGCCTGATATTGAAAACACGGTAAAAACAGTGGGAATGTGTATAATTGAGATTTTAACGCTGTTTGGTATATTGAATAATCCCACAGACGGCAAAAATTTTTAGCAGGTGATTTTATGAATTTGAATGAATTTTTTTCATCTTTAAACGGCAGGTTTATAGATGTAGACGGTGCAGGAAGTGCTACAAACAAAAATCAGTGCGTTGATTTGGTTAAGGCATACTGCAACAGAGTTTTCGGTGTTCCGCTTGCTTCAATGAACGGTTATGGTGATGCATGGGAGTATTATGATAATTTCTCTAAAAAAACGTCATTAACACCGTATTTCACCAAAATTGCATACACAAAGGGTATGCAGTTCAAGGCCGGAGATATTGTAGCATGGAATAAAAGTATAAATAAAGCCGGTGCCGGTCATATTGCTGTAGCAACAGGTAAGTATACAAGTACAACTGTTGAAACCTTTGACCAGAATTTCCCGTCAGGAAGTCCTTGTAAGTATGTAACTCATAATTATAATCTGATTAATGGTGTTCTTCGTCCTAAGGATCAGAGTAAGGTAACAGGCGGAGCTTCATCATCGGATAAACCCCTTGCCGGAACGGGAGCATATCCTGCTCCTGCAGTATGGAATAACGGCTCTACAAAAGAGGCTGTGTACTATGAAAGCACATTATCTACCGAGCTTGGTTCACTTGCGGCAAAGGAAGCAGCAAAATGCTACAGCAAAGCAGGAAATGCATATCTTGTTGTTTATAATCTTGACGGCACAAGTAAGCATAAGGCAGGCTTTGTTGAATATGCCGGCGGAGTTTCAAAAGCACCGCCCGAAAGCAAAACTTGGAAAAACGGTTCAACAGCCGAAGTAGTTTATGCCGATACAGCCAAGAAAACAAAGGTTGGCAGTCTGAATCCGAATGAAACCGCATATGGGTTGGGGAATATAGATGGTATGTATCTCGTTCTTTATAAGGTAGACGGCAAAGCACAGTATAAATGCGGCTTTGTTGATTATAACGGCGGCTTATAATTTAATAAAAAGCTGATGGGCAAGGCACTGCTCATCAGCTTGATTCTTCTAATTGTTTATAATAAGAATATAGTGATTTTCTGAATATATTAAAAATATTTGTAAAATCATTTATATTTTTGCTTGACATTATTCAAACAATTTCGTATAATACCTCTTGCAAGCAAACGGCCCGGTAGTTCAGCTGGTTAGAACGCCTGCCTGTCACGCAGGAGGTCGACGGT
>CAJTMQ010000019.1:0-19983 GCA_910577215.1 uncultured Eubacterium sp.
AATTAAGAATCTTAATTTTGAGAAATTTGGCTTAAAATTTAATAAAAAATGAGTTTTCAGCAATTTCCGCAGTCTATAATAAGAATAATAAAAAAATGATATTAATGATATTGAAAAACTGATTTTTTTACAGGAGGAAAAATATGAAATTTACCTGCAATACAAAAAAATTAAGCGATGCCTGCAATAATGTTATAAGAGCAGTTAGTGCAAAGGTTACAATTCCTACTATTGAAGGAATTTTAATTGAATGCGGTTCAGATACATTAAGTTTAACAGGATATGATTTTGAATTTGGTATAAATACAACGCTTACTGTTACTGTTACAGAACCGGGTGCAATCGTCATAAATGCAAAAATACTTTGTGATATTATACGAAAACTTGCTTCTGATACAGTTACAATAGAAACGAACGGTACTTCTGTTTCTATTGTTGCAGGTGCTGCTCAGTATAATATAACAGGTATTGATGCCGACGATTATCCTGAGCTTCCAAGTGTATCAGGTGGATATCCTTTATTTATAAATCAGTCTGTTTTACAGCAAATGGTTATGCAAACATTGTTTGCAGTTGCGGAAAATGAAAACTCAAAACCGGTTCATACCGGTTTAAAATTTGAAATGACTCTTAATCAGCTTCGTCTTATCGGTGTTGACGGCTACAGACTTGCCATAAGAACAGAAACGATAAAATATGAGGGAGAAGATGTTTCATTTATTGTTCCTAAAAAAACAATAAGAGAGCTCATAAAGCTTATAGGAAATGATTCTGATAAAGATATTTCAATAAGTGTTGGTAAACGTCATATTATTTTTGAGGTTGAGGATTACAGTATTATAAGCCGACTTTTGGACGGTGATTTTCTTGATTATAATGCTGCTGTTCCTAAAACAAGCGCTACAACTGTTTTAATTAATACAAGAGAGGCAATTGCCTGTATTGAAAGAACAATTCCCGTTATTGAAAATAATGCTAAAAATCCGATAAGATGTTTATTTGACAATGATGAAATGAGAGTTTCAACAGTTTCCGCACTTGGAAGAGTTGTTGATTATACACATGCAAATATAAGCGGAGAAAGAGTGGAAATAGGTTTTAATTCAAAATATATGCTTGATGCGCTTAATGCGGCAGATACAGATCAGGTAAGAATAGAATTAAGCGGTCCTGTAAGTCCGGTTAAGGTTTTGCCTGTTCATGATGAAAGCTATTTATTCCTTGTTCTTCCTATGAGGTTAAAGAGTGAAGTTTAAATTAAAGGTTGCCGAAAGGCAAGAGGAAATTATAAAAATAAAAACAGATTATATAAAATTAGACAGTTTGCTTAAATTTTCAGGTCTTGCAGAATCAGGCAGCTTTGCAAAAATGATGATTGCAGACAATCTTGTTAAGGTTAACGGTGAAAAATGTATTGCAAGAGGAAAGAAAATAAGAAGCGGAGATATTGTATCTGTTAAAAATATTGATTTAAAAGTTATTAATGAAGATTAATCATATTGAAATAGAAAATTACAGAAATATTGAAAGTCTGTCCCTTGATTTTGATGATATAAATATAATTTACGGAGAAAATGCACAAGGAAAAACAAATTTAATAGAGGCAATTTATCTTTTTACAGGTTCAAAATCCTTCAGAGGTGTAAAAGACAGTCATTTAATTAAATTTAAATGCGATTTTGCAAGGCTTAAGGCTGATTTTTTTAGTAAAGAAAGAGAACAGAATGCTGAAATTCTTATTAAAGGGAGAAGAATTGCTGAGCTTAACGGAGTAAAAAAATCAACACCTGCTTTACTTGGTGAAGAAATTAAGGCAGTTATTTTCAGTCCTGTTCATCTTTCTATGGTAAAAGACGGCCCGGCAGAAAGAAGGAAGTTTATTGATAATGCACTTTGTCAGTTAAAGTCAAATTACCGAATGGTTTTAAAGGAATATAACCGGTGCCTTGCTCAAAGAAATATAATTTTGAAGGATATGCAGCAAAGCAACGGACTTGAAGATATTCTTTATGTGTGGAATAGAAATTTTGCAAAAAGCGGTGCTAAAATAATTTTTCAAAGGCAGAAATATGTTGAAGCACTTCTTCCATTTGCAAAAGATATTTTTTCCGGTTTGTCATCAGGAAAAGAAGAATTGAATCTTTTCTTAAAAGGAGGATTTGAATATTCAGGTCTGTCAATTTCTGAAATTGAAGAAAATCTTTTTCATTTACTTGAAAAAAGAAGATATTATAAATAAAATTACAACCGTTGGACCCCACAGAGATGACCTTGAAATTTTTATTAATGAAAAGGAAGCAAGAATTTTCGGCAGTCAGGGGCAGCAAAGAAGCTGTGTGCTTGCATTGAAGCTTGCAGAATCAAGTCTTCTTCGTGAAATGACGGATATTATGCCTGTTGCTTTGCTTGATGATGTTATGAGTGAGCTTGATGAAAAAAGACAGGATTATATTTTAAATCATATAAAAGACTTGCAGGTTTTTATTACCTGCTGTGATAAAAATACCGTTTTGCGTCTTAAAAAAGGAAAAACAATTCATATTTCAAACGGAAATTTAATAGGTGATTAAATGTTCTTGCACCTTGGAGAGGATACTGTTATTAACAGTAAAAAAGTGATAGGCATTTTTGATATGGATACATCAACTGTTAATAAAGCAACACGTGATTATCTTACAAAAGCCGAAAAAGAAAAAAAAGTAATTTATGTTAACTTCGAGCTACCTAAAAGCTTTGTTGTTACAGAGGATAAAGTTTATGTAAGTCCGCTTAATACAAGTACCTTGCTTAAACGAACAAAGACAGGAGTAAATTTATGAGTGAAGAAAATAAAACAGTTCTTGAAGAAGAAGATATGAATACCGTTGTAACGGAAGAATATTCCGCAAAGGATATTCAGGTTCTTGAAGGTCTTGAAGCAGTTCGTAAAAGGCCGGGTATGTATATTGGTTCAACCGGACCGAGAGGGCTTCATCATCTTGTTTATGAAATTGTGGATAATTCTATTGATGAAGCACTTGCAGGGGTGTGTACACATATTGAATGTAATATTTTACCCGATAATATTATTTCTGTTCGTGATAACGGACGTGGTATTCCGACAGGCATTAATGAAAAAACAGGACTTCCTGCAGTAACTGTTGTTTTAACCGTTCTTCATGCGGGCGGAAAATTCGGCGGAAGCGGCTATAAAGTATCAGGCGGTCTGCATGGTGTTGGTTCTTCTGTTGTTAATGCACTTTCGGAATGGCTGGAGGTAGAAGTTACACAAAACGGTCATATCTATTCACAGCGTTTTGAAAGAGGTATTCCTGTTAATGATTTACATATTATCGGTGATGCTGAAGGTCACGGAACATTAATCAGATTTAAACCGGACGGAGAAATTTTTACCGAAACAACAATTTATGAATATGAAGTTCTTGCACGCAGACTGCGTGAGCAGGCTTTTCTTAATGCTGGACTTTCAATTACACTTTCAGATTTAAGAAGCAATGATCCTGAGGAGCAGGAAAGTGAAGAATTCTGCTATGAAGGAGGTATTCGTTCTTTCGTTGAATATATCAATACAAGCAGGGGACTTAACCCTGTTCAGGAAGAAGTTATTCATCTTTCAACAACAAAGGGTGACAGAAGTGCAGAGGTTGCAATCTGCTATACAGATTCATACAACGAAACGATGCTTTCATTTGCCAACAATATTAATACGATTGACGGCGGTACTCATGAAACAGGATTTAAAACTGCTTTAACACGTGTTTTTAATGATTACGGAAAAAAATTCGGTATTCTTAAAGATAATGATAAAAAATTGAGCGGCGAGGATGTTCGTGAAGGTATTACGGCAGTTATCAGTGTTAAATTAACGGAAGCACAGTTTGAAGGTCAGACGAAGGGTAAGCTTGGAAATACGGATATAACAGGTCTTGTTTCATCAATGGTTTATGAAAAACTTATGACCTATTTTGAGGAAAATCCGGGTATAGCAAAAGCTGTACTCAATAAGGCTCTTGATGCATCCAGAGCAAGAGAAGCTGCCAGAAAGGCAAGAGAAAATGCAAGAAGAAAATCACCTCTTGAAAGTAATTCATTGCCGGGTAAGCTTGCAGACTGTACAAGCAAAGATCCTACAAAATGTGAAATTTACATCGTTGAGGGAGATTCTGCAGGCGGTTCCGCAAAAGAAGGAAGAGACAGAGAGCACATGGCAATTCTTCCACTATGGGGTAAAATGCTTAATGTTGAAAAGGCAAGAGTAGATAAGGTTTATACAAATGAAAAACTTATTCCTGTAGTTATGGCACTCGGAACAGGTATCGGTGAAGAATTTGATATTGCAAGGCTGCGTTATCATAAAATAGTTATAATGGCAGATGCCGATGTTGACGGTGCACATATCAGAACACTTCTTTTAACTTTCTTCTTCAGATATATGCCTCAGATTATTGAAGGCGGATACGTTTATCTTGCACAGCCGCCGCTGTTTAAGGTTTCAAAAGGAAAGAAAAGTGCTTATGCTTTTTCAGATGAAGAAAGAGATGAAAAAATAGAAGAGTTCGGCGGAGATTGTGATATTCAGAGATATAAAGGCTTAGGTGAAATGGATCCAAGCCAGCTTTGGGAAACAACAATGGACCCTGAATTCCGAACAATGAAAAGAGTTACGATTGAAGACGGACAAAGAGCATCTGAAAACTTTTCTATTCTTATGGGCGATAATGTTGAGCCACGCCGTGAATTCATAGAAAAGAATGCTAAATTTGTTGAAAATCTGGATATATAATTTTTTTAAGTGATTATTTTAAAATAACTGCAGAAGCAAAAAGTTTGATGTGTATATCCTGCGATATAAAGGAGATATAAAATGCCTGATGAAACAATAAGATATGATAATCAAAAAATAATTGATGTTGAAATAAGCACAGAAATCAGAAAAGCATTTCTTGATTATTCAATGAGTGTTATTGTAAGCCGTGCTCTTCCGGATGTAAGAGATGGTTTAAAGCCTGTTCACAGAAGAATTCTTTATGCAATGTATGATAACAGTCTTTATCCTGACAGACCATACCGTAAGTGTGCAACAACTATCGGTGAAGTTTTGGGTCATTATCACCCGCACGGTGATGCGTCTGTGTATGATGCAATGGTAAGACTGGCACAATCCTTTTCAATGCGCCATCCCCTTGTTGACGGTCACGGAAACTTTGGTTCAATTGACGGAGATCCGCCTGCTGCTTACCGTTATACGGAAAGCCGTATGAGCAAAATTTCCATGAAAATATTAGAGGATATAAAAAAGGATACAGTTGATTGGGCTCCGAACTTTGATGATACTACGAAAGAGCCGCAGGTTCTTCCTGCACGTTTTCCGAACCTTTTGGTGAATGGTTCTTCAGGTATTGCTGTTGGTATGGCAACAAATATTCCGCCTCATAATATGAAAGAGGTTATTGAAGGAATGTGCTGCCTTATTGATAATCCTGAAGCACAGCTTGAAGAGATTATGGAGCATATTAAGGGTCCTGATTTCCCGACCGCAGGTATCATTATGGGCACAAGGGGAATAAAAGAGGCTTATTCAACAGGACGCGGAAAAATATATGTTCGTGCAAAAGCGGAAATCGTTGAAGCAAAGAATGACCGCTATAAAATTGTTGTAACGGAAATTCCATACGGTGTAAATAAAGCAAGATTGATTACAAGAATTGCAGACCTTGTTAAAGAAAAAAGGCTTGAGGGTGTTGCCGATGTTCAGGATTATTCAGACAGAAGAGGTATGCATATAGAAGTTGTTGTTAAGAAGGATGCCAATGCACAGGTTGTTCTGAATAATCTTTATAAAATGACAGATATGCAGGTTACCTTCGGAGCAATTATGCTTGCACTTGATGACGGTGTTCCTAAAGTTCTTACACTAAAAGAAATTCTTCAGAAATATATCATATTCCAAAAAGATATTGTAAGAAGAAGAACGGAATTTGATCTTAAAAAAGCACAGGAAAGAGCACATATTTTAGAGGGTCTTGCAAAGGCAATTGACATTGTTGATGATGTTATTGCAACAATCCGTGCCTGCAGAGGCGGACAGTCAGAAGCAAAGCAGGCTATTATGGATAAATTTGGTTTTGATGATCCTCAGGCAAGTGCTATTGTTGCATACCGTCTTGGTCAGTTAGCAGGACTTGAAATTGAGAAAATCATGAATGAATTGAATGAACTTCATGAAAAAATCAAAGATTTTCTTGATATACTTGCAAATGAGTATAGAATTCTTGAAATTGTGAAAGAAGAGGCTCGGGCAATCGGTGATAAATTCGGTGATGACAGAAGAACCGAGATTTCAGCATATACAGGTGATGTTGAGGATGAAGATTTAATTCCTGTAGAAGAGTCTATCCTTACCCTTACAAATATGGGGTATATTAAAAGAATGACGGTTGATACATACAAGGCGCAGAACAGAGGCGGCAGAGGTATTATGGGTATGAGCCGCCGAGAGGAAGATGTTGCAAAAACAATGTTTTCCTGTTCATCCCATGATGTTATCTTTATTTTCACAAACAAAGGAAAGGTTTTCAAGAAAAAGGCATATGAAATTCCTGCTTCTTCAAGAACAGGAAAAGGTATGAATATTGTTAATCTTCTTCCGTTTGAAAAGGATGAAACCGTTTCGGCAATGGTTAAAATTCCTGGAGATGAAAACAGAAAGTATCTTTGTATGGTTACAAAGAAGGGTGTTATAAAAAGAACAGACATCAATGAATATAACCATATCCGTCAGAGCGGAATTATTGCAATTAATCTTGATGAGGGTGACGAGCTTGCTTATGTTGAAATAACAGACGGTGAAAGAAAGCTTGTTGTTGCAACGCACAACGGTATGAGTATCTGCTTTAATGAGAGTGACGCAAGACTTATCGGCAGAACAGCAAGAGGTGTAAGAGCAATTACGCTTGCTGAGGACGACTATGTTGTTGGTTTTGCTGCTTCGCTTGAAGGATATACATTGCTTACCGTTTCCGAAACAGGTTTCGGAAGAAAGAGCAGTTTTTATGATTACCGTGTTCAGAGCAGAGGCGGAAAGGGTCTTATAAACTATCGCACTGAGCAGTACGGAAAGGTTGCAATGATTGCACCTGTTACCGAAGATGAAGATGTTATTATGATTACGAGTGACGGTATTGTTATAAGAACGCATATTGACCAGATTTCAACCTTCCAGAGACCAAGCAAAGGTGTTAAGGTAATGAAGGTTAATGAAGGAGAAAAGGTTGCAACTATTTCTGTTGTTGACAGATTGGAAGAAGAAACAGAAGATACTGAAACAGCAGAGGAAGCAACAGAAAATAATGAAGAATAATTAGCTGCAGGTACTAGATTTACAAAAAGACTTTCTGAAAAGAAGGTCTTTTTTGTTTTAAAATTTTCCAAGCTATAATTTACAAAATGTTTATTGAAATAAATATAATAATGATATATAATGTTGACGTGTATTGAAAAATAAAAGAGAGGAGATGACTGCCCGTGAGCAATCCTTCTTATGATTTAGATGATATTCTTAATGAAATCACAAAAAGAAGAGAAGAAAACGAGCAAAAAGTTAGGGCTGATTATAAAGCTGAAAACGAAGAGTCAAAAAATCCAATTAAAGAAGAAATTATTTCTCAGGAGGAAGTAGAGCCTGAGAGTGAAAAGGAACCGGAAGCAGAAACTGTTGAAACAGCAGAAAGCGAAGAAAATATTGAAGAAACAGCGGAAGCAGAGGAACCTGAATATATAGAAAATAATAATGAAAAACAGGCAGAGGAACAAGCACCTGCCGAATCGGAGCCGGTTGTTCAGGAAGAAAATGTTGAAAATTCTTTTGTTTTTGCTGATGAGATTTTTGATAAAAAAGAAAACGAAGAAAGTGTTAATCTGTTTGAACTTACAGATCAGGATTATTCAACAGTGAAAAACAAAAAAAAGACAAACAAAGCAAAGAAAAAGTGGATTAAAACAGGAAAAGGAAAAGTATTTATTTCCATAATTATGGTGCTTGTGCTTGCAATTGCCGGCACAGGGGTTTATGGTTTCTGGTTTGTTAACAAAACACTTAATAACATAACAATTGACAGCAACCAAAAAGAGGATAATGCCAACACTGAAGAATGGAACGGAATGGATACGCTTGTTGAGGATTTTACAATTATAAATGAAGCGTCAAAATCAGAAGTTTCTTCATACCGTGATATGGTTAAAAAATGGTATTACAAAGGTAAGCCTGCTTCATCAAGCAATGTTTTGAATGTTCTTCTTATTGGTGAAGATACAAGAGGAGATGAAATAGAAGACAGCGGCACACGTGCCGACTCTGCAATTATTGCAAGTGTTAATACACAAACAGGCGGTATTGTTTTAACCTCTATCCTTCGTGATTCATATGCTTATTGGGAAACAAAAGTAGGCGATGAAAGCACAGGTAAATTCGGTAAAATAACAGAAGCAATGGCATCAGGAGTTAATTGTTACATCAACTGTGTTGAAAACCTGTTCAAGGTTAATATTGATAACTATGTTATTGTTAACTTTGCAAGCTTCAAAAAAATTATTGATTCACTCGGCGGAGTTAATATAACAATGACCAATGCGGAGATAAAAGAAATCAATAATCATCCCGGAACGTACGGAAATGTTACAATCAGCGGTCAAGCAGGCGAGCTTCTTCTTAATGGCGAGCAGGCACTTGCTTATTGCCGAATCAGACACATAGATTCAGATACTGTTCGAGCAGACAGACAGAAAACTGTTCTTCAGCAGCTTTTCAAAAAGGCAAGCCAGTCCTCAACACTTAAAATGGCTGAGGTGGTTACGGATTTACTTCCTTATGTTAAAACAGGTTTTTCAAAATCTGAGATTCTTTCAATCGGAAAATATGCACTTTCACATGGATGGCTTGGCTACAGCATGGTAACATACACTGTGCCCAGCAATGAAACAAAACCGGATGGTACGGTTGTAACCACCTGCAAGGGCGGTCAGTTCGGAAGCGACTTTTATAATAATTTATGGATATGGAAAGTAGATTATCCTCTTGCTTCACAGGTTTTACAGGAAAAAATTTATGAAAAAACAAATGTTGAGCTTGCTGAAAATAGACCAAGCTTTAACGCTTTAAGCGCATATTAATTAAGGGGAAATTTTTTAATGCCTGCAATTACTACTTTTTGGGGATTTGCAATCAGAATTGCTCTTTCGGTTTTTCTTGGTGCACTTATCGGAACAGAGAGAGAGCTTACAAAGCACTATACAGGAATTGTAACAAACATTATAGTATGTGTCGGAGCTTTTGCATTCACTTCATTTTCCTATATTGCGGGAGACAGCAACACGGATGTAACACGAATAGCCGCACAGGTTGTTTGCGGAATTGGCTTTTTGGGTGCAGGTGTTATTCTGAGTGACGGTACAAAGGTTAAAGGAATTAATACAGCAGCAACAGTATGGGCGGCTGCTTCGGTTGGTATTTTATGCTGTTTGGATAAATTCTGGTATGCTGCAATGATAGCTGCAACAATAGTTGTTTCACATCTTGTTATTCATCCTATTACAGAAGCAATAAAAAAGCATCAGGAATATGATAAAACAAAGCCGAAAAAATCCGAAACATTTTACAGTGTATCAGTTGTTTGCACAGAAGAAAGTGCGGCAAAAATAAAGTCCGATCTGGTATCTCAGATTAGAGAAACGGACGATGTTTTACTTAGAAAGCTACAGACAATTGATTTAGACAGCGGATGTGTTAAGGTTCGTGCGGAGATTTCAACAAAAATAAAAAACAATGATTTGGTTGAAAGTATTGTTGCTTACATAGCTGCAAACAAAAATATAATGTCCACAGGCTGGAAATATATATAATATAAAAAGCACGGATATAAAATCCGTGCTTTTTACTGTTAATATATTTAAACAAAGGCAGAAGACTGTTCCCGTTATAAAAAAAGGTTGGGTATTTCTTCTGATTTATTCCTTTTTTGCTGAAATAGGTGCTGTGTCTGCAACCTCAAGCTTATTTGCCTGCATCCATAAGGATGGCGTTATACGCAGTTTGAATCCATAGCCTGCTTCCATCTGCCAGTGTGCCATTGGTGCTTCGGGCAGACCGTAGCATGAAAGAATTGCCATAAGCACACCTGCGTGACCAACGATTGCTGCTGTTTCCGTACCGCTTTTTATCATTCCTTCTACAATTTTCTCAAATGCAGAGCAAACTCTTGCAAAAAATTCCGCATTGCTTTCACCATATGGAGGTTTTGAATGCATATCACCGCGGAGCCATTCTTTGAAATCCTCGTTATTTTTTAAATCTTCAGCAGTGAGACCCTCAAATTCACCGAAATTATATTCAATAAGATCATTTATTACAAGAGGATTATTTTTCGGAAACATAATTTCAGAGCTTTCAATACATCTTTTGAGCGGAGATGTAAATACCGCCTGTACTGTTGGATAGTGATGATGTGCTTTGATATTTCTTAATGAAGATATACTATCTGTAGTGAGTGGTAAATCTGTATGCCCAATATACTGTGCGTTTAGATTCCCTTTTGTTAATCCGTGCCGAAAAAGATAGATTGTGTAAGTTTTCATTTTCAAAACCTCCGTTTTAAGCCATAAATTACAAATAATTTACAAAACAAAGTTTCTCTTTACTTATTTATAAACAAAGAGTATAATATAAAATGTATAAAAGAGTCGTATAAGGAATATGTAAAGATGGAAAAAAATTCAAAATTTGCAGCAATACTCTCACAGCTTAGAAAAGAAAGAGGAAGCAGCCAGAAGAAGGCGGCAGCTGATTTGGGTATAAGTCAGGCGCTGCTGAGCCATTATGAAAAAGGAATAAGAGAATGCGGGCTTGATTTTGTTATAAAATGCAGTGAATATTATGGTGTTACAACCGACTATCTGCTGGGTGTTTCCGAAAGCAGATATGGTATGGATGAGGATTATCTATATCAGATTGCCAATGAAGATTCGGAAAATTCATCAATGGCAACAGTTTCTCAGGGTATGAAAATTCTGTTTGAAACAACAGTGGCATCATCAGAGGGTACAGATGTTATTCGTTATCTTCATGATTACTATATGCTTTGCCTTTATCGCGGTGCGCTTACACTTGCAAAATCAGGTAAGCTGCCGTCCGAAATGTTCAGGCTGGATTACACAATCGGTCACGAGCTTGCATCTGCTGCAATTTCGTTGCTTGATACACGCTTTGTGTTTATTGAAGATAAATCACGTACGGGGGCAGATTATATTAATAAAACAGAGCTGCACACCCTTATTGAAGAAGCAGAGCTTTATCTTATGAACAATTTTTTCTCAGAATAATTCAAGCTGTGTTTTTTCTGTTTCAATATATTTAAGTATTATCGCTGTGGATTTTTCCGCGGCGATTTTTTTGAATGTCGGATAATCAAGCTGAGCTTTTTCGTCACCGCCGTCACTTATGGAACGAAGAACAGCAAAAGGAATATTGTTTGCCGAGCAGACATGACCGATTGCAGCCCCCTCCATTTCTGCGCAGATTGCTCCGAAGTGATTCTTCAGATTTTTCTTAAGTTCTGATGACGCAATAAAGGTATCTCCGCTTGCAATTGTTCCGCGTCGGATTTTTTCACCTGATACAATTGCTATTCGTGCAAGCTTATCGGAAATTTCCTTGCTGGTTTCAATTTTTATTGTGTTAAGACCGTTTATATAACCTCGAGGCTCGCCGAGTGCTGTTATATCAATATCATACTGGCAGACATCTTCTGCAATAACTATATTTTTTATTACAACATCTTCTGAAAGTGAGCAGCCAACTCCTATGTTTATAATTTTATCAGTATCAAATTTATCAATCATTGCCTGGGTGCAAAGTGCGGCATTAACCTTGCCCGGATTGCACTGGGCAACGCACACCATTACACTTTCAATAAAACCGCAAACAAAATCACAGCCTGCAAGATTCGTTGTTACAGGGTTAGATATTTTTTTCTTTATAGCATCAACTTCAACATCCATTGCACCGATAATTCCAAGCATAAGTAAGCCTCCGTATTAATTTTTGTGGCTTTCATTTATTAAACCCCAATATATGGTATCATTATAATATATATTTTTTTAAAATACAAGATTTATTAAATTTATATTGACAAGGCAGACTTTTATATAATATAATGTTTATCGCTATTAGTATAAATGCCTGCACTATACCGTGCAGAGAATATAAGGATTAAGACAAGTTTAGTCTGTGAAAGGTAGTGAATTTTAATGAAAAGAACATTTCAGCCAAAGAAGAGACATGCACAGATGGAGCACGGCTTCAGAAAGAGAATGTCTACAAGAAGCGGAAGAAAGGTTTTGGCAAGACGCCGTGCAAAGGGCAGAAAGCAGCTTTCTTACTAAGCAGCTTATTAATGGTTAAGGGAACAGAATTGTGAAAAGCAACACCTTAAAGGAAAATAAGGATTTTCGCCGTTTATATTACCGCGGAAAAAGTGAAGCCTCGCCCTGTCTTGTTACTTATGTTATGAAAAGCAGGCGAAGCGAAACAAGAATCGGCATTACAAGCGGAAAGAAAATTGGCGGTGCTGTGCAGCGCAACCGTGCAAGGCGCGTTATAAGAGCGGCTTTTTCGGAAGTTGAGGGCCGCATTATCGGAAGCTTTGATATTGTTTTTGTTGCACGCACGAAAACAACAGAAGTAAAAATGCAGAAAGTGCTTTCTGAAATGGAAAAGCAGCTGAAGTCTTTAGGAGTCATTCAATGAAAAAGGCTATAAAAAAGCTGTTTGTTTTTTTGATACGCACTTATCAGCTTACAATCAGCCCAAGGTTTTCAAACGGTGCCTGCCGTTATTATCCAACCTGCTCTCAGTATGCACTTGAGGCAATTGAGATTCATGGTGTTTTAAAGGGCACATTTCTTGCAATATGCCGCATTTTAAGGTGCAATCCCTTTTTTAAGGGTGGCTATGATCCTGTTCCGCCTAAAAAAAATAAAAATAAGGAAAACAAATGAGTATGTTTAATCCTAATTTACTTGCAATGTCCTCAGTAGGACAGGGCATTTTTAAGCCGCTTTACTGGCTTTTCGGCGTTTGTATGGGCTTTCTTCTTGATTTGCTCAACAATGAATACTTTATTGCAATTGTTATTTTTACAATTTTAACACGTCTTGTTTTGCTTCCGCTTAACATACGTCAGCAGAAAACAACGTCAAAAAGTGCAAGATTGCAGCCTAAAATTCAGAAAATTCAGAAGAAATATAATGTTAAGGGCATTGCTGATGCAAGAGAGCGTCAGAAAATGCAGGCAAAAATGCAGGAGGAAATGCAGGCTCTTTATTCAAGAGAGGGTCATAACCCAATGCAGATGGGCTGCGGACCGATGATTTTCCAGCTGGTTTTTCTTACGGGTATCGTTGGTATAATTTATTATCCTCTTTCATACGTTATAGGAATAAACAATATTGCAGACCATACAACAGAGCTTACGGCTCTTCTTGAAGATGCCGGCTACACAGGAAATTATCTTCAGCTTGGTATTCTTGAGAACTGGACAGTTCTCAGAGATTCTGTTGCGGCACAGCTTTCGGATGTGTTCACAGCGGATAATATAGCACAGATAGATGCATTCCGTTCGGGCCTTTATATGGGAGGCCTTGATATGTCTGCTATTCCTCACTGGAAAGACGGCGTTATTGTTATTATTCCGATTTTATCATTCTTAACATCACTTGGCTCAACAATTATTTCTACTTTTATTCAGAAGAAAAACAACCCTGCTGCAGCACAGCAGATGAGTCAGATGATGCTTATGATGCTTATGATGCCGCTGTTTTCGCTTTATATTGCATTTAAGGTTCCTGCAGCTGTTGGTTTCTACTGGATTATTTCAAATGTTATTGCAATATTACAGCAGTTATTTATTGCAAAATTCTTCCCTCCAAAGAAGAGTCAGGCAAAATTAATGGTTGAAAATACTATTTATCGCCGCTCAAAAGAGGAAAACTTTAAGAAAATTAAATAATCGGAGGATTATATGATAAAGGAATTTATCGGAACCGGAAAAACAGTTGCAGAAGCAACTGCTGCTGCAAAAACCGGTCTTAACGCTCCGGCTATGGCTGATATTAATGTTGAAGTTATCGTTATGCCAAAAAGCAAGGTGCTTGGACTTTTCGGTGGACGTGATGCACAGGTTAAGGCCTGGTATGATGACGGCAGAAAAGAAAGAAAGCCACAGCCGAAGAAGGAGGCACCTGCAAAGCGTGCTGATAAAAAGGCAGAGAAAAGGCCTCAGCCGAAAAAAGAGAATGTAAAAAAAGATGTGCAAAAGAAAAATGCACCGGCTCCTAAGGCAGATGCCAACGCAGAAAAATCCGAAAGCACAGAATATGTAAAAATCACAGCAGAGGATATTGATACTAGTCTTGCAGTTAAATACCTTGGTGATATGCTTCAGGGTCTTAAAATAGATGATGCAGAGATTACTGCCAAGGTTGAGGACGGCGTGCTTCAGATGGAAATAAGCTGTGAGGATTACGGCATTATTATCGGTCGCCGCGGTGAAACACTTGATTCGCTTCAGTACCTTACTAGTCTTGCCGTTAAAAAGAGCTGTGACAAGTATGTAAGAGTGACAATCAATGTGGGCAACTACCGTGAGAAGAGAATGGAAACACTCAGAAATCTTGCCCGCAAAAATGCTAACTATGTTTTACGAACAGGCAGAAGATATACCTTTGAGCCTATGAATCCATATGAGCGAAGAATTATTCATACAACCGTTCAGGAAATTGACGGTGTTGAATCCTTATCTGTTGGCTATGGTCAGGAGAGAAAGGTTGTTCTTCAATCAACTGGTGGTTCAAGACCACGCAGGAACAGCGCACCGGTTAGAAGCGCCACTCCTAAAACAGACCGTGCTGATTTACCGAAGTTCGGAAAAATTGAGGTTAATAAGGACTAATTTTTGATGAACAAGAAGTGGCGGAATTTTATTCCGCCATTTTTGCAATTTTGAGAGAGGGAGAGCTATGGAAAAAACAATTGCAGCAATAGCAACAGGAAATGCCGCAGGCGGAATAGGTGTTATACGTATAAGCGGTGAGAAGGCAATCCAAATTGCAGATAAAGTCTTTAAAGCACAGGATGGTTCTTCCCTTTTATCCTTAAAGGGTTACAGAGCCAAGTTTGGAAATGTTGTTTGCAAGGGTGAGCAGCTTGACAATGCAGTTGCTCTTGTTTTTCGTGCCCCCAAAAGCTATACCGGTGAGGATGTTGTTGAACTTTCTGTTCACGGTGGAATTTTTATTGTTGAGAGAACTCTGGAAGCAGTGCTTGCAGCAGGAGCTGTTCCTGCACAGGCAGGCGAATTTACGAAGCGTGCATTTTTGAATGGGAAAATGGATTTAACGCAGGCAGAAAGTGTTGCCGATTTAATATCGGCTCAGGGAGAGGCTGCCGCCAAGGCTTCTTTCAGTGCACTTCAGGGCTCTTTGAGCAATAAAATAAATAAGGTGCTTAATGATTTGATGGATTGCTCGGCATCAATGGCAGCATGGGTTGATTATCCCGATGAGGAAATTGATGATCTTGAAGACGAAAGGCTTGAACAAACACTTACGGATGCCGGCAATGCATTAAAGGATCTTATTAACAATTATGAAAACGGACAAGCGATGGTGCAGGGAATTGATACTGCAATTGTGGGCAGACCAAATGCAGGCAAATCAACACTGATGAACCTGCTGGTTGGAAGAGATAAAAGCATTGTAACAAAAATTGAAGGTACAACAAGGGATATTGTTGAGGAAAGTGTAAGGCTTGGAACACTCGTTCTTCATCTCAGTGATACGGCAGGTTTGAGAAAATCTGAAGATGTGGTTGAAGCTATAGGCATTGAACGTGCTTATGAAAAAATGAAGTCGGCAACCCTTGTGCTTCCTGTGTTTGACAGCAGCAGAAGGCTGAACAATGAGGATTTAAAACTTATTGAGATTTGCAGAGATAAAAAAGCTGTTGCCATTATCAATAAAACAGATTTAAAGCAAAAAGCAGATATTGATATGATTACTTCTGCTTTTGAAAAATGTGTTTTTATTAGTGCAAAAAACAGCTCAAGTACAAAAGACATTGAAATTGCCGTGAAGGAATTACTCGGTGTATTTGATTTTGATGCATCTGCTCCGCTTCTTGCAAATCAAAGGCAGAAGCAATGCTGCCAGAGAGCAATGGATTGTTTGTTTGATGCTGTTTCATGTTTGGTTATGAATGTTACACGTGATGCAATTAATGTTCTTGTTGATGATGCAATTAACGAATTGCTGTCACTTACAGGTAAGAAGGCAACGGTTGAGGTTGTCAATAATATATTCAGCAAATTCTGTGTAGGTAAATAAATTATGGAATACTTTTCTGAAGAATACGATGTTATAGTAATAGGTGCAGGCCATGCGGGAATTGAAGCAGGGCTTGCTTCGGCGCGCCTTGGCTGCAAAACGGCGGTGTTTACTATCAATCTTGACTGGATTGGCAATATGCCGTGTAATCCTTCAATCGGAGGAACATCAAAAGGTCATCTTGTGCGTGAAATAGATGCACTCGGCGGCGAAATGGGCAAGGCTGCAGATAAATACAGTCTGCAAAGCAGGATGCTTAATCTTGGAAAGGGTCCTGCTGTTCATTCGCTTCGTGCTCAGATTGACAGGCGTGAGTATTCCAAAGGTATGAAGCATACGCTTGAGTTGGAGGATAACCTTGTTGTGGCTCAGGCAGAAATTACGGATATTTTTAAAAATGATAATAATTTATGGCAGGTAAAAACCAAGCTTGAAGCAATTCATACAGCAAAGGCTGTAATTATTGCAACCGGCACTTTTCTCGGCGGAAGAGTTTATATTGGTGAAATTTCATATGAAAGCGGACCTGACGGAATGTTTCCCGCAACTGCTCTTTCAAAGAGCTTAAAAAAGCTCAATATTCCTTTGCGTCGTTTCAAAACAGGCACACCAAGCCGTGTTAACAGAAAAAGTATTGACTTTTCAAAAACAGAAGTACAGAAGGGTGACGAACATACTGTTCCATTCAGTTTTGAAACGGATACATCTCCTGAAAACAAGGTTTGCTGCCATATTACTTACACAAATGAGAAAACAAAAGAGGTTATTCTTCAGAATCTTCACCGTTCGCCTATGTACAGCGGAAAGATTGAGGGCAAAGGTCCACGTTATTGCCCGAGCTTTGAGGATAAGATTGTTCGTTTTGCAGACAAAGAGCGTCATCAGTTGTTTATTGAGCCGTGCGGTCTTGAAACCGAGGAAATGTATCTGCAAGGGTTATCTTCATCTCTTCCTGAGGATGTTCAGCTTGCATTTATTCATACGATTCCGGGTTTGGAAAAAGCACAGGTAATGCGTACTGCTTATGCAATTGAGTATGATTGTGTTGATCCGACAGCCCTTAAAGCAACGCTTGAATTTAATGATATCGAAGGTCTTTATGGTGCAGGGCAGTTTAATGGTTCAAGCGGATATGAAGAGGCAGCAGCTCAAGGGCTTGTGGCCGGTATAAATGCTGCACTTAAAATTAAGGGCAAGACGCCGCTTATTCTTGATCGAGGCGGCTCTTATATCGGAACTCTTATTGATGATCTTGTTACAAAGGGCTGTTCCGATCCGTACAGAATGATGACAAGCCGAAGTGAGTATCGCCTTGTATTAAGACAGGATAATGCAGATGTTCGCCTTACACCTATCGGTTATGAAATCGGGCTTGTCAGTGAAGAGAGATATAAAAAATTCCTTGAAAAGCAGGCTCAGGTTTCAGGTGAAACAGAACGAATTAAGAACACTTCTCTTCCTGTTACGGATGAATTGCAGGAAATTCTTGAAAGGTGTTCAAAAGCACCTTTGAAAAAGAGCTGTAAAATGATCGAGCTTTTAAAGAGACCGCAGGTCACTTATAAGGATCTGGCACCTGTTGATACAACGCGCCCGAATTTACCGGATGAAGTTTTTGAACAGGTTGAAATTGCTGTTAAATATGAGGGTTATATCATTAGGCAGGAGCAACAGATTAAAGAGATGCGCAGAATTGAAGTGAAAAAAATTCCTGAAGACATTGATTATTCATCACTGAAAGGTTTAAGACTTGAAGCGGTGGAGAAGCTTTCTAAAATCCGCCCTCAGAATCTTGGTCAGGCAAGCAGAATAAGCGGAGTTAATCCGGCAGATATAACAGCACTTAATATTATTTTGGAGTCGCTATGATAAATACAGATTTTTTAAAAAATGAAGCAGCGAAGATGGGCGTTTCTCTTGATGGGGTGGCAATCAAACGTTTTGACCTTCTTGCAGAGAGGCTTGTGTCATGGAATTCACGTGTGAACTTAACGGCTATAACAGAGCCTGATGATATTGTTGTTAAACATTTTTTGGACAGCATTTCCCCGTTGCCGTATGCAGATATAAAAGAAAATGCACGACTTATTGATGTTGGTTGCGGTGCAGGTTTTCCCGGACTGCCGATTTTAATTGCAAGGCCTGATTTAGAGGTTACTTTTCTTGATTCTATAGAGAAAAAGCTTAAATTTATTGATGATGTATTGGAAAGTACAAGCCTTTTCGGTGAAACAGTGCACGGAAGGGCAGAGGTTCTGGGAGCGGATTCTGATTTTCGTGAGCAGTTTGATGTTGCAACGACTCGTGCGGTTGCACCGCTTAATGTACTTGCTGAGTATTGCCTTCCGCTTGTGAAGGTTGGAGGAATATATATTTCAATGAAGGGTGCAGAAGATGAAACCGCACTTGGAAGCAAGGCAATAAAAGAGCTGGGCGGTGAAATTGAAAATGTTGTTTCACTTAAACTTGCTAATGGGGACAGCAGAAATCTGATTATGATAAGAAAGATTTCGCAAACTGCGACAAAATATCCCAGAAAGACTAAGAAAATAGCTGTTCAGCCACTCTGAAATTGAATATACCTGTCGATTAAAAAGGATTTCTTTGGATAAGAAATCCTTTTTTTCTGTTAAACTTTGTGGTATTATTTATTCAAGGAGCTGAGGACAACATGGCAGAAGAAATATTTAGAATACCAACTGAAAAGCTTTTGCCCAATCCGTATCAGCCAAGAAAGCAGTTTAAATCAGAAGATCTCCTTAGTCTTGCTGATTCGATCAGAGAGAACGGAGTTTTACAGCCCCTTCTTGCAAGAAGAATAAATAACAGTGATTATTTTGAAATAATTGCAGGTGAAAGAAGGCTGCGTGCTTCAATTCTCGCAAACATGCAGACGGTTCCATGTCTGATCGTTGATTGTGATTATGAGGAAAGTGCAATATTTTCCATTCTTGAAAATATTCAAAGAGCTGATTTAAGCTTTTTTGAAGAGGCACAGGCAATTGCTCATATGCAAAGTCATTTTAATCTGACCCAGGAGCAAATTGCAAAGAAGCTTGGGAAAAGTCAGAGTGCGCTCTCAAATAAGCTGAGAATACTGAAGCTTCCTATTGACGTAAGATATTTTATTGAAAAAGAAAATCTTACCGAACGTCATGCACGAGCTCTTTTGAAGTGCGAAAGTGAAAAACAGATGTGGACTGTTCTTAATGTAATTAAAGAGAGAAAGCTGAATGTTGAGCAAACAGAGGCGTATATTGATTCTTTGACAAATAAAAGAGAAAAGCCCAGAAAAAATGTTGTTAAAATTTTCAGAGATGTTCGTATTTTTGTGAATACAGTTAATAAAGCAATTCATACAATGATTGAAGCAGGAATACCTGCTGAAAGTAATAAAACAGAAACAGACGATTATATCGAGTTTTATGTTAAAATCCCTAAGAATGCTCAGAATGAGCAGCAAAATACGCTTTTAGAACAAAAAGCGTCCGACTCTGCTTAAAACGGGAAACCGTTTTAACATATTCTCCTCTTTTCATCACGTGGAAT
>CAJTMQ010000019.1:19995-28313 GCA_910577215.1 uncultured Eubacterium sp.
GCCTGCCGATTCGGTAGGCTATTCTGCTTTTTGTCTTGTGTTTCACGTGAAACATTAGCACAAGATATAGTTTTTCATATAAATAATATTTCATTTTATAATAATCATAGGATTTATTAAGTTATGAAAATGTTTTTGTGAAAAACTCTGCGGAAAATGTTAAGAATGATGTTTCACGTGAAACAATCCACATATAGTGCATTGGAATTTTATAACCACAAGTTTTTAAAAAAATATGCAATGTTTCACGTGAAACATTCCTCTTTGATATTGAATATAATTCTTTGATATTGTATAATGCATATTACGGAGGTGCGATTATGGGAAAAACCATATCCATATTTAATCAGAAGGGCGGAGTCGGAAAAACCACTACGTGTGTTAATCTTGCTGCTGCACTTGGTGATAAGGGTAAAAAAACTTTGCTTGTTGATATTGACCCTCAGGGTAATTCAACAAGCGGTGTTGGAATAGATAAGGCTGTTATAGCCAATTCAACATATGATATTTTAATTAATAAAGTACCTGCAGGGGACATTGTTACCGCAACAGAGTTTAAAAATTTGTATTTGCTGCCTGCAACAATGAATTTAGCAGGTGCCGAGCTTGAGCTTGCTGAAATGGAAGACAGGTATACTTCCCTTAAAAAGGCACTTGCTCCGATTGTCGCTGATTTTGATTACATTATTATTGATTGTCCGCCAAGCTTGGGACTTTTAAGTCTTAATGCACTGACTGCTTCAGACACATTAATTGTTCCGCTTCAATGCGAATATTATGCACTTGAGGGATTGAGTCAGCTTTTAAGCACAGTTCGTACTGTTAAGCAGTTTTATAATGAGCATCTTGAGCTTGAAGGTGTTATTTATACGATGTATGACAGCCGTTTGAAATTAACACAGCAGGTTATTGATGAGGTTAATAAATATTTTCCGAATAAGGCATATAAAACAATGATACCAAGAAGTGTTAAGCTTGCAGAGGCACCAAGTTTCGGTATGCCTATAATTTATTACGAAAAATATTCAAAACCAAGCTTTGCATACAAAAAGCTTGCAGCGGAAATTCTTTCAGGCCAAAAATATTAATGAAGATTGTATACATATTTATATAGATAAAGAGGTGTAGTATGGCAAAAAAACAATCCGGATTAGGTAAAGGACTTGGTGCATTGATGCTTGAAAACACAACCGAGGATATGGTTGCAACAAACACATTGCCGATAAGTGAAATTATACCTAATAAAGAACAGCCGAGAAAAACATTTGATGAGGATGCTTTGGCGGAGCTTGCAGAAAGCATTAAGCAGCACGGTGTTTTACAGCCGCTGCTTGTAAGACCTTTGCCGAGCGGGGGTTACCAGCTTGTTGCAGGTGAACGGCGTTGGAGAGCAAGCCGTATGGCAAAACTGCGGGAGGTGCCTGTTGTTGTTAAAGAATTGACAGACACTGAAACAATGGAAATAGCAATTATTGAGAATTTACAGCGTGAGGATTTAAATCCGATTGAAGAGGCAGAGGGTTTGCAGGCACTTATTGATAAATGCGGCTTTACGCAGGAAGAGGTTGCGGCAAGCGTTGGTAAATCACGTTCTGCAATTGCAAACAGTCTTCGTTTATTAAGACTTCCGCAGGAGGTCAGAGATATGACTCGTGAAGGATCAATTTCAGCGGGTCATGCAAGAGCATTGCTTTCGCTTGACAATGAAGCTGTGATTTATGAAGCTGCACAGAATATTGTTAATAACAATCTTTCTGTACGTGATATTGAACGTCTTGTTAAAATTCAGGATAAAAACGCTGTTGTTTCACAGAAAAGATATAAAAGACGTGACAGCTTCTATGATGAGGTTGAGCTTACATTATCCGAAGTGCTGGGAAGAAAGGTTAAAGTATATAACGGAAAAGGAAAGGGTACACTCGAAATAGAATTCTATTCGCAGGAAGATTTAAAAAATATTGCAAATAAATTAGGAGAATAAAAATGCTGGATATAAGATTTGTAAGGGAAAATCCCGAAATTGTTAAAGAGAACATCAAAAAGAAATTTCAGGACAGCAAGCTGCCTTTGGTAGATGAGGTTATTGCACTTGATGAAGAAAAAAGAGAAGCACAGAAAAAGGCAGATGAGCTTCGCTCTAACAGAAATAAGATTTCAAAGGAAATAGGAAATCTTATGGCACAGGGCAAAAAGGAAGAGGGAATGGCGCTTCGACAGAAGGTTAAGGAACAGGCTGATGAGCTTGAGGCACTTTCTAAAATGGAAGCAGAGCTTAGCGAAAAGGTTAATAAAATCATGATGACAATTCCGAACATCATTGATGAGTCCGTTCCGATTGGCAGGGATGACAGTGAAAATGTTGAAATTCAGAAGTACGGCGATCCTGCAGTGCCTGATTATGAAATTCCTTATCATACCGATATTATGGAAAAATTTGACGGAATAGATTTGGATGCTGCAGGAAAGGTTGCAGGAAACGGATTCTATTATCTTATGGGTGATATTGCAAGACTTCATTCAGCAGTGCTTGCATACGCACGTGACTTTATGATTAATCGCGGTTTCACATATTGCATTCCTCCGTTTATGATTCGTTCCGCAGTTGTTGACGGTGTTATGAGTTTTGCAGAGATGGATGCAATGATGTATAAAATTGAGGGAGAGGATCTTTACCTTATCGGTACTTCAGAGCATTCCATGATTGGAAAGTTTATAGACACAATCACACCTGAATCAGAGCTTCCGAAAACTTTAACCTCCTATTCACCTTGCTTCAGAAAGGAGAAGGGTGCTCACGGAATTGAGGAGAGAGGTGTTTACAGAATTCATCAGTTTGAAAAGCAGGAAATGATTGTTGTCTGCAAGCCTGATGAATCAAAAATGTGGTTTGATAAGCTCTGGCAGAATACTGTTGATTTGTTCCGCTCATTGGATGTTCCTGTGCGTACTCTGGAATGCTGCTCAGGAGATCTTGCAGATTTAAAGGTTAAATCCATAGATGTTGAAGCTTGGTCACCGCGTCAGAAGAAGTATTTTGAAGTTGGTTCCTGTTCAAATCTTTCAGATGCACAGGCAAGAAGACTTAAAATCAGAATCAAGGGTGAAAACGGTAACTATCTTGCGCACACTCTTAATAATACAGTTGTTGCTCCGCCGAGAATGCTCATTGCCTTTCTTGAAAATAATCTGCAGGCAGACGGCAGTGTTAATATTCCGACAGCTCTTCAGCCATATATGGGCGGTGCTGAAAAATTAGTGCCAAAAAAATAAGAAACTGATTATTAACGCAAGTCAGAATTTACAGAGGTAACATTTTATGATTGGTGACATTGTTACAGTAACTATTGACAGACCGCTTGGAAGTTATCATCCTGAACACAAGGATATGTATTATCCGATAAATTATGGCTATATCGAGGGAATTATTGCACCGGACGGAGAGGCACAGGATGCTTACGTATTGGGAGTAAATGAAGCTGTGAAGACATTTACCGGTAAAATCATTGCTGTTATTCATAGATTAGATGATATAGAAGATAAATGGGTTGTATGTCCTGAAAACCATTCTTTCAGCAAAGATGAAATCATGGAACAGATAAAGTTTCAAGAGCAATATTTTCAAATTGAAATCATACTGTAAATTCTGTGCAAACAGAGGCAAGCATCAGATTTTCTATACAATCAATATAATGAGAAGCCCCACGAACTTATTGTTCGTGGGGCTTTGTTAATGCGTCTGTGTATTGGAAATCTCATAAATGTAATTATCTGATAAACACTCGTTTTACATTTTCTGTTGCAGTTTTTATCATTTCATCAAGATTCGGGATTTTATTTTCAGCATCAATAACGTCCTGCACTTTAGGCTTTGTTTTAGGATGCTTTGGTGTGAATACTGTGCAGCAATCCTCATATGGTTGAATGGAGGTTTCGAAAGTATCTATCTTTCTGGAAATTGCGATAATTTCATCCTTGTCCATACCGATACAGGGACGGAAAACAGGTATATCGGTTGCACTGTCTGTGCAGCCAAGAGCGTAAATGGTTTGACTTGCAACCTGACCGACACTTTCACCTGTAATAAGTGCCTGACAATTCTGCTTTAGTGCGATTGCCTCACTGATTTGCATCATAATACGTCGCATAACAAGTGTAAAATAGTCTTCGGGGCAGTAATCCCTTATAGCCTCTTGAATTCCAGTGAACGGAACAACATATGTTGTAATTGTTCCGCTGTATGCCGCAACCTTTTTGAGCAGTTCCATAACCTTCATCTCAGCAAGCTCACTTGTATAAGGAGGAGAAGCAAAATGAATAGAGATAAGCTCAATTCCTCTTTTTGCCATCATATATGCGGCAACGGGGGAATCAATACCGCCGCTGATTAAAACAGCCGCTCTGCCGCTTGTGCCCGTTGGCATACCGCCTGCACCTTTAATGTTGTTGCCGCGGACGAAAGCATATTTATCTCTTACCTCAACGGTAACGATTATATCAGGATTATGTACATCAACCTTAAGATTATGAAATGCTTTTAAAATTTCTCCGCCAAGCTCTCTGCAAATCTGCGGCGAATTAAAGGGAAACTTTTTATCACTTCTTTTTGCTTCAACCTTAAAAGTTTTTGCCATAAGCAGTTCGTCCTCAAGATATTCCTTTGCTGTTCTGATAATGTCAGCCATATCCTTTTCGCATACTGCTGCACGTGAAAGTGCGGCAATTCCGAAAACCTTTTTAAGTGCGTCAACCGCATCATCCAGATCGGTATCTTCATTTTCCGGCTCAACCATAATTGTTGACTGACTTTTTGTGAAGGTAAATGCACCAATATCAGCAAGATGCCTTTTCATATTTTTTATGAGCACGTCCTCAAAGGAATTTCTGTTAAGACCTTTAAGCACAAGCTCTCCGTTTTTTACAAGTATAATTTCTTTCATTTTAAGTCCTCGGATGTTTTTTTATTATATCTGTTAAAGCTGTACACAGCTTATCAATATCATTTTTTGTGTTGTATCTTGAAAAACTTATGCGCAAGCTTTTGTCTATGATTTCATCACTTAGCTTCATAGCGGTAAGCACATGACTTTTTTTTCCCTTTGCACAGGCAGAGCCGTTGCTGACATAAATTCCGTAATTGGCGGAAAGCTCCTGCAAAACAGTCTGGCTTCGCATAAAGGTTGGAATATAGATATTAATAATATATGGTGAAGCATCCTCACCGCTGTTAATGATTATACCGTCAATTTTTCTGAGTTTGCTTTTGGCATATGCATTAAGCTCTGAAATATGCTGGTGCTGTTCTTTTAAATCAGGCAAAGCATCAACTGCCGCACCAAAGCCTGCAATGAGAGGTGAAGCCTCAGTACCGGGGCGGATTTTCTTTTCCTGCTCGCCGCCGAAGGTGCGGGGTAATATTCTCACACCTTTTCTTATATAAAGTGCACCGCAGCCCTTAGGTCCGTGAATTTTATGTGCAGTTACCGTAATCAGGTCTGCACCCAGTTTTTTAGGCTTAACAGCAGTTTTTCCGAATGCCTGCACACAGTCTGTGTGAATAAGAGCAGGAGCACCCGCTCTTGTAACAAGTCTTTTTATTTTATCAACGGGAAGGATGGAGCCCACCTCGTTGTTGATGTACATCATTGAAACGAGAATGGTTTTTTCATTTATTGCTTCTGCAAGGTCTGAAAGAGAAATGCATCCGAATTGATCAGGCATAAGGCGGATAATTTCAAAGCCCTCTTTTTCAAGCTCATCAACACTTTGCATAACACTTTCGTGCTCAATTGCTGTGGTAACAATTCTGTTTCCCTTGCGTCTGTTTGCATATGCCGCACCGAAAACAGCAAGATTGTTTGCTTCCGTTCCGCCGCTTGTAAAAAATATTTCATCCTTTTCACAGTCAAGCACATCGGCAATGCTTTGCCTTGCTTTTATTACCGTTTTGGCTGCCTCAATACCAAGATTGTGCAGGCTTGACGGGTTTCCGTAATTTTCTTCAAGTGCTGTTCGTATAGCTTCCACTGCCTCTTTGCAGGGTTTTGTTGTTGCACTGTTATCAAGATAAACTGCCATTTCTTTTCATTTCCCTGATTTTCATAATTCCTATAATTGTTTTTGCATCCCTGAATTCACCGTTCATGCACTTTTTGAAGGCTTCTTCAAGCGGAATTTTACAGACGTCGAGAAATTCGCCTTCATCAAGTGCTTGTTTACTCGGCTTCAAATTTGCTGCACCGTAAATATGGATAATTTCACTGCAGTAACCGGGAGTAGGATAAATTTTTCCAAGTTCAAACACATTGCCTGAAATAACACCGCATTCTTCTTCAAGCTCTCTCGCTCCCGCCGTTAAAGGTTCTTCTGCTTTTTCGAGCTTGCCCGCAGGAATTTCATATATGGTTTCCCTATATGGTGCTCTGAATTGGCGTACCATAAGAATTTCATCATTTTCCGTTAAAGGAACAACTGCAACTCCGCCGTTGTGGTTCACTATTTCACGTTTTGCGGTTGTGCCGTCGGTAAGCATAACGGTATCCTCGTGAACAGTTATGATTCTGCCGTTGAAAATGCCGTTTACCTCTTCGGTTTGTTCAAAAAATCCAAGAGCAATAGATTCAATGTCTTCCGGTTTTTCGGCAATGAATTTTGCACCTGCTTCTATAAACTCAAACTTTGTTCCATAGCCCCACAAAACACCCGCACTGTCTATGTGATTAAGCTTTGCACCGTCTATATCATAATGCTTATCGCCAACCATTATGGCTTCTTTGTAAGATACTTCAAGCCCGTCAAGGCAACGGGAGATAATATTTGATTTTGGCTCACAGTCTGCTTCAAAGGTTACGCCGCAAACGATATCAAAATATTTTGATATGCCGAAATGGTTCAGAAGAGTTTCAATATACTGCTGAGGCTTTGAAGAAGCAATTGCCATTTTAAAGCCGTCTTTTTGCAAATTGTGCAGCAGGGATTCAATACCATCATAAAGACTGCTTTCGTAAACACCTGTTTTTGTATATCTTTCACGGAATTTTTTTACAAGGGCTTCAGCCCGCTGGGCATCGGCATTGTATTTTTCCTGAAAGGTAACAAGAAGCGGAGGACCAATAAAAAACGAAAAGTCACTTATATCCTCAAATACAGGGTATCCGAAGGCATCAAGAGCATATGCTGCACATTTCATTATACCCTCGCCTGTGTTGCAGATTGTGCCGTCAAAATCAAAAATAACTGCTTTATATCTCATTGCCGCCAACTTTCTCCATAAATCTGTCTTCAAGAACAACAAATCTTTCAATTTTTCCGCTGCCAACAGTATCTCCACTATTATCCTTAGCAGAAACGTCAAAGGTAATTTTTCTTCCGTTACACGCAGAAATAACAGCATTTGCGGTAACAACACTGCCTATTCCGCTTGCTTTGGTATGAGCAACATTTATGCTTGTGCCAACGGTTGTTTCACCATCTTCAAGAAAATCGGCAATAGCATTGCAGGTTGCCTTCTCCATTAAGGCAACAAGAAAGGGAGTTCCTAGAACGGGCAGCGTTCCGCTGCCTGCTGCAATTGCAGTATTTGTTGAATTAACAATAGTTGTTGCCTCAAACGAAGCACCCGTAACTACTTCCTTCATAATTAATACCCCTATGTAAAAATATTCATAATATTATAACATAAATAATTTCTTATTACAATAATATGAATTGAATGTCATTGTGCAATTTGAATATTAGGTATTCATATGGTACAATATGTAAAAGAAGTATGGTGATTTTATTGAAAAACGGAATAAGGCGAATTTTAATACTTGATGAAATACGCGGTTTTGCAATTGTTTGTATGGTGCTTCACCATATGTTTTATGATATAGGCTTTGTGCTTGGTTTAAAATGGGGCAGTAGAGTGTTTGATTTTCTTTGCCTTTTTCAGCCGGTTTTCTGGGCAGTATTTATTCTGACCTCGGGAATATGTTCAAGGCTTTCACGCAGTCCTGTTAAAAGAGGACTTATTGTTTTGGCAGCAGGTTTTATTGTTACTTTAGTTACAGCAGTAATTATGCCTAAAATGGGAATAGAGGGTGCGGAAATTTATTTTGGTGTATTATCCTGCCTTGGCTGCTGTATGATTATAACAGGACTTTTAATGCCGATGCTGAATCGATGCAATGAGAAAATCGGTATGCTTGTATCTGCTTTTTTGTTTTTTGCAGCATATAATATAAGCGGCAAAAGTTTATTGTTTGGTTTTATTAAGCTGCCTGAGTATTTTTATCAGTATGATTTTTTATGTCCTCTGGGATTTTACAGCAGCACATTTC
>CAJTMQ010000020.1 GCA_910577215.1 uncultured Eubacterium sp.
CTGTGACCCTCTGCTTGTAAGGCAGATGCTCTCCCAGCTGAGCTATGCTCCCTCAGTGAGATTTATTTTACCATAAAATCTGGAAAAGTCAAGTGTTTACAATAATTTTATTGCATTATTTTATGCGGTTTAAATACATATTTATTGTTATATGTAAAAATAATACAAAAATATTTTGCTTTTAATTCAATTGTATGTTGAAAAAATACATATTTTGTTATAGAATTATATGTATATTGAATTATTAGGGAGAATTACTATGAACAAATTACCGAATACAGATTTACAGCATGTTACCCCTGAATCAGTCGGAATAAGCAGTAAAAACATTAAGCTGTTTATTGATGAAATCAATGAAAAGAAGCTTGGACTTCAGAGCTTCACTTTTGTAAGGCACAATAAGATTTATGCCCAGTGCTTCTGGAAACCGTATGCACCTGAGCATCCGCACGTTATGTATTCAATGAGTAAATCCGTAACGTCAACGGCTGTTGGCTTTGCTGTCAGCGAAGGTCTGATTTCTCTTGATGATAAGGTTGCAGATTTTTTCCCTGAATATAAATCAGCAAGTAAGCCGAAAAATCAGAAGCTTACAATAAGAATGCTGCTCACAATGCGCTCAGACAAAAGGATTACAGTGCTTGATGAAAAGGGCGGAACAGATTGGATAAAAAGCTTTTTTGATGCAGGCTTTATTGCCGAACCTGATACAAAGTTCAATTATATTTCAGAAAATACCTTTATGCTTTCTGCAATTATTTCCAAGGTTACGGGAATGAGTATGATTGATTATCTGAATGAAAGAATGTTTAAGCCGCTTGGCATTGAAAAGCCCTTCTGGGAAAAAGACGGTGCAGGCAATAATGTTGGCGGCTGGGGTCTTTATATGAAATCAGAGGATCTGGCTAAGTTTTTCCTGCCATATATGCATGAGGGTAAATGGATAGACGGTACACAGCTTGTTCCGTCTGAATGGGTAAAGGAAGCAACGGCTAAGCAAACAGATTCCGTTAAGGCAGGCTTTGCTGATAATATGTGCGGCTACGGTTATCAGTTCTGGCGAAATCCGGCAAAAAACAGTTATCGTGCAGATGGCTTATTCGGTCAGCGCTGCTTTATGCTTCCTGAATATGATGCACTCTTCATACTGAATTCAGGTGAATCTGAGGATTATAAAATTATGAAGGTTTTCTGGAAGTATTTTCCCAGATGTTTTGAAGATAAAGCACTTCAGGAAAACGAAGCCGATTATAATGAACTTCTTGATACAATTTCAAAGTGTCAGGTTGAAGATCTTCCTGCCGCTCCTCGCAATACAGAAATGGAAAAGAAAATCAGCGGAAAAACCATTAAATGTAAAACAAATGTAAATACATCTGTTGTTACAATTTCAGTTGTGCAGATGCTTTATAACAAGCCTGCAAAAATCAATGAAATGAAATTTGATTTTACGGATGAATGCCTTAGGTTTACATGGAAGGAAAGGGATGAGGTAAATACCATAGATGCAGGAATGGACGGCGAATACAGAATGAGTGAAATGCACCTTAAGGATTTGCATTATCATGCTTATTCAAAGGCCGCATGGCAGGCAGACGGAACTCTGAAGCTATGGATAAGACCCGTTGAAACTGCTCACGTAAGAAAGTTTACCTTTAAGTTCAAAAATAACGGTACAGTAAAGGTTAAAAATGAGATGTCACCGACCTTCCAGGAACTTGCAATCTATAACTTTACATTTACAGGTAAGCCTATTAAACGCAGAAGCACGGAGAATTTTGTTAAGAGTGTTGTTAAAAATGTAGGTCTTCTTTACATAGAGCCTGATTTTACAGGAAAATTTGAATAAAAACATAAAAGCACCGAAAATAATTCGGTGCTTTTTCAGTATCATTTTTTATTTTTTAAATTTGAAATGAATTCCAAAAGCTCAGGAGAGCAGTTGTTTTTAACGATGATGTGTGCTTGATTCGGTGATTTCATTATGTAGAAATTGGTTTTTGATTCAATAATTGAAAAAATATCTTCATAATCAAATTTAGTAAACGAACTGTTTGTTTTAGCTTCAAAATAATTTTCGTAAAACGAATATGTGTATAAACCATTCTTCTGCAAATGTCTATCTGCATAAAATACTTTTTTTAGATTCCAGTTTATCAATATAGGGAGTACAACAGCCAGTATGATTATATATAATAACATGAGTATCAGAAAAATACTGCTTTTTGATAAAATAAAAAGTAAAGTAATTACAGCAATGAACAATATAAAGATAAGTAAAAGCTTGTTCAATAAAATCTTTTTATTGTACTTTTTGTATTCATCAAACGTATAGGCTGTTTGTGTGGTGTAAAGCGGTTCCATAAGTACCTCCTTTATTCTGTGGGATATTTTAAATCCTCTTTAGTCCAATCTTTAATAATTTCAAGAAATGCGCTTGCCTCTTCCTTTGCCTGCGGCAGATTATGATCTGCACAGTTTCCGCATTCCTTCATGGTAGCACCGGGAATCTGACCCCAGAAATCAGCTATAAACTTGAATGCATCTTTAATCAGATTAAGTGAATAGCTGTCTGTTAAAGAACGGGTAAGAAAATAAAAACCTGTGCGGCAGCCCATGGGTCCAAAGTAAATAATGTTATCGCCAAATTCGGTATTGCGTACATATGTTGCAAAAATATGCTCAATTGTGTGCATTGCGGCATTTGTCATAACAGTTTCTCTGTTCGGTTCCCGCATACGGATATCATATGTTGTAATATCATCATCAATTCTGCTGATGTAAATACCTTTTGTTAAAATGTTGTGGTCAATCTGAAAGCTTGGTATAGTTTTCATTTTATTTCAACTCCTGAATAGATTAATTTATTAAAACTGATATATCTATATTAACATACTTTTTTGTTTTTTCCAAGGTGTGTTTATATTTATTCAAGTATATTTTCAATATCTTGTGCAAATGGGCAGGTTATATGCATAGCCTTTTCTGTGACTGGGTGAATAAAATAAATATCCTTGCAGTGAAGTGCCTGCCGGGTTATTTGTTTATCATCACCGCCGTAAAGTGTATCTCCTATAAGCGGAAAACCCATTTCTGAAAAGTGAACTCTGATTTGATGTGTTCTTCCGGTTTCAAGATTGATTTTTAAAAGCGTAAGATTATTGAAGTTTTTTACAACCTCATAGTGGGTAATTGCCTGTTCACCGTCGAAAGCAACACAGCGTTTTATGATGCTGCTGTCTAAGCGTTTAATGGGTGCGTTTATTGTTCCGCTTTTAGTTAAAACACCTTTAACAACGGCATAGTAATCTTTTTTTATTTTTCCTGCAAGCTTTGCTGCGGCAAGCTCATTTTTTGCAATCAGCACGGCACCGCTTGTATCTCTGTCCAGCCTGTAAACAGCGCGGAATGCCGTATCCTCTTTGATGTGGGCGGCAACTGCATTTGAAAGTGTATCACCTCTGTGATTTCTGCTTTCGTGTACCGGCATAAACGGAGGTTTGTTTACAACAATAATATCTTCATCCTCATACAGAACATCTATAGGAATATCAAGCGGTTCCGGCATATGACCTTTGCTTTCTATTGAAATCTGCAGCAGATCTCCCGTTTTGAGTATATCTATTGCTCTTGCAAATTCTCCGTTGCGTGTTATTCCGTTTTCCGTTTGCTTCAGCCTTGTGAGCAGGGAAGATGAAACACCGAAGCTTTTTAAAAAATCTTTTATCCGCGAGCTGTTATCAGCGGCGGAAATTTCAAAAATTATCTTTCTCATACAGAATTTAGTATATAATTTATTTTAACTTAATGCAAATATATATTGAAAAAACATATATAAAATGATAAAATATTTTAAAATCAATCTGACGGAAAGCACCTGAATTGGTTCTGAACGAAAGTGCGTAAACTATAATATTTTATGTATAAGTATAGCTGCGCCTGTTCAGGTGCGGTTTTTATTTTTTAAGGAGTATCAATATGGCACAGTATAATCCTAAATCATTAAAAGCAGAGGAATTTATTAATCATAATGAAATTCTTGAAACTCTTGCCTATGCAGATGAGCATAAGAATGATACAGAGCTTATAGATAAAATTATTGAAAAGGCAAAGCTCAGAAAAGGGCTTTCACACAGGGAAGCAAGCGTATTGCTTGCTTGTGAGGATAAAGAGAAAACAGAGGAAATCTATAATCTTGCAGAGCAGATTAAAAAGGATTTTTATGGTAACCGAATTGTTATGTTTGCCCCGCTTTATCTCTCAAACTATTGTGTAAACGGCTGTCTTTATTGCCCCTATCATGCTAAGAATAAGCATATTCCGCGTAAAAAATTAACGCAGGAGGAGGTTGCTAAGGAGGTTATTGCTCTTCAGGATATGGGTCATAAGCGTCTTGCAATTGAAGCCGGAGAGGATCCTGTTAACAACCCTATAGAGTACATTCTTGATTGTATAAATACAATCTATTCCATAAAGCATAAAAACGGAGCAATTCGCCGTGTTAATGTTAATATTGCCGCAACAACCGTTGAAAATTACAGAAAGCTCAAAGAGGCAGGCATAGGCACATATATCCTGTTTCAGGAAACATATCATAAGGAAAATTATGAAATTCTGCACCCTACAGGGCCTAAACACAATTATGCATATCATACCGAAGCTATGGACAGAGCAATGGAGGGCGGTATTGATGACGTAGGAATAGGCGTCCTCTTCGGTCTTGATAAATACCGCTATGAATTTGCAGGGCTTTTGATGCATGCAGAGCATCTGGAGGCTGTACACGGTGTCGGTCCACATACAATCAGTGTGCCGAGGGTAAAAAAGGCAGACGATATAGACCCAACTGAATTTGACAATTCGCTGAGTGATGAAATGTTCTGCAAAATTGCTGCATGCATACGTATTGCAGTGCCGTACACAGGTATGATTGTTTCAACAAGAGAAACAGCGGAGATACGTGAAAAAATCATCCGCCTCGGTGTAAGCCAGATAAGCGGCGGCTCCAGAACCTCTGTAGGCGGCTATTGCGAAGAAGAACGTCCGCACGATACGGAGCAGTTTGATGTTTCGGATAACAGAACACTTGATGAGGTTGTTAACTGGCTTATGAGTGCCGGATATATTCCGTCCTTCTGCACAGCGTGCTACAGAGAGGGCAGAACGGGGGACAGATTTATGAGTCTTTGCAAATCAGGGCAGATTCAGAACTGCTGCCACCCGAATGCACTAATGACGCTGAAAGAATTTCTTATGGATTATGCATCAGAGGATACACGCAGAAAAGGCGAGCTGATGATTGAAAAAGAAATTGATAACATCGGTAAGGACAAGGTTAAGGATATTGTGCGTGAACGCCTTGTTAAAATTGAAAACGGAGACAGGGATTTCAGATTTTAAAAAATGAACAATAAAAAACGGCTTGGAATTTTCCAAGCCGTTTAATTTTATGTTTACTTTGAAAACGAAACGATGACGCCGCCCTTTGAGGCATAAAGCGAATTCAGTCCGCTTGCCTTTAAAACGATTACCTCGTTATAAGAACATTTTTCCTTTATAAGCTTTGCAAGTGTGTTTGCCTTTTCTTCACAGCAAACATGGCTTATGATGATTTTTTTATTGCTTAAATCACAGCCTGCTGTTTCGTTAGCAATAAAAGCAGCAATTTTATTTAATACTCTGTTTTCGGATAAATCCTTGCCTGCAACTGAAATGTTGCCGTAATCTGTTCTGCGGCATATGAGCTTAACACGCAGGGATTCAATAACCTTTGCTGCCAAATTAAACAATCTGCCGTTGCCTTTAAGTGCATCAAGGCTTTCAAGATAAAAGTAAAGTGAACAGTGCGCAACGCAGAAATCTTCAACAGTTTTAACAAGCTCATCAAAAGCAGTGCCGTTATCTGCAAGCTCTTTGATTTTGTAAGCCATAATTGTTTCAAGACCTGATGTTGCAAGTGAATTGAAAACGTGAATTTTTTTAGTGCTTTCAGGGTGCTCATCATTATAAAGGGCAACACCCTGCAGGGCACTGTTATAGCAGCCGCTTAATTTATCGGTAATTGTAAGAATATAAACCTCGTCTTCATCACCCTCGCATGCCTTTGCAAAAGCATCAGGTGACGGGCAGGCTGACTTTGCAAGCTCTTTGCTTGAGGTCATTCTTCTGATAAAATCATCCTGATTAAAGTTTTCATCATCCTGAATAACATAATCACCAATTTGTAAAGTTAATGGAATAACCGTAAGATTGTTCCATTCTTTCATTTCTGCCGTAAGATCACAGCAGGAATCTGCAATAATTTTATATGACATAATTTTTTTCCTTAATAATTATTTTTTGTATGCTTATTATAAACTAATCTATTGCAATAAGTCAATAAACGGTAATAAATTGTTTACATTTAGCCATGTTTGTAATAATTAGTTAATGAAAATTACTTTTTTAGCTGCCTCAATCTGCTTTTCAACGCTCTGAGCACTCGGTCCTCCGATAACAAGTCTGTCTGCAACGCATTTTTCAAGGTTAATTGCTGTATAAACCTCTTCATCAAATAAATCACAGATGTTTTTATATTCCTCTATAGGCAGCGTTTCAAGCGTCAGGCCCTTATCTATGCACAGCGCAACAAGCTCGCCTGTTGCTTTATACGCATCACGAAACGGCAGCCCTTTTCCTACAAGATAATCGGCACAGTCCGTAGCGTTAATAAAGCCCCTTGCTGCGGCATTTCTCATATTTTCTTTAAGCACTGTCATTGTATCAATCATTGGAGTAAAGGCGGTAAGGCACATTTTAACAGTATCAACAGCATCAAAAATTGCTTCCTTATCCTCCTGCATATCCTTATTATATGCAAGGGCAATTCCCTTCATAACAGTTAAAAGTGTTGTTAAATCACCGAATACACGTCCGCTTTTTCCTCTTACCAGCTCTGCAATATCGGGGTTTTTCTTTTGCGGCATAATGGATGAGCCTGTGGAAAAAGCATCATCAAGCTCAACAAATTTGAATTCCCAGCTGCACCACATAATGATTTCTTCGGAAAATCTTGAAAGGTGCACCATTATAATTGAGAGTGCAGCAGCAAGCTCAATGCAGAAATCACGGTCTGAAACACCGTCAAGTGAATTAAGTGTTACACCGTCAAATCCGAGAAGCTCTGCTGTTTGCGCTCTGTTAAGCGGATAGGTTGTGCCTGCAAGTGCACCTGAGCCGAGCGGGCAGATGTTCATTCTGCTTTTTACATCGGAAAGTCTGCTTAAATCCCTGCAAAGCATTGCGGCATATGCCATAATGTGGTGGGCAAAGGTGATTGGCTGTGCACGCTGAAGGTGGGTATAGCCGGGCATAATAGTTTGTTTGTTTTCCTCAGCCTTTGTACAGATTACCTCAATAAGCTCTTTGATTTTTTCTTCAATTTCTTCAATTTCCTTTCTGAGCGTTAAACGGATATCAAGTGCAACCTGATCATTTCTTGAACGTGCAGTATGAAGTCTTTTACCTGTCTGACCGAGTCTTGCAGTAAGCTCACCCTCAACGAAGGTGTGGATGTCCTCAGCTTCCATATCAATAGTAAGACTACCGTTTTTAATATCACTCAGAATATGATCAAGCTCAGCAATAATTTTATCACTTTCGTTTTTATCAATTATTCCTGTGGCACCAAGCATTGTTGCGTGTGCTATGCTGCCCTTGATGTCCTCTTCAAACATACGGCAGTCAAAACTGATTGAAGAGTTGAAATCGTTTGTTTCCTTGGCAAGTTCCTTTTTGAATCTGCCTTTCCATAATTGTGCCATAAAATAAGTTCTCCGTTTTTTTATATTGTAAAACGGGCAGGCTTATGATACAAACCTGCCCTTAGTTATTTATTTGTTGTTGTTTTCTCTTTCGGCATCAAGAAGTGCTTTAACCTTAATTGAAAGACCGAAAAGATTAATGAATCCTGAAGCATCAGCCTGATTGTAAGCACCGCCGTCCTCGCCGAAGGAAGCAATGTTTTCATCATAAAGTGTGTATGGTGAAGTAACACCTGCATTGATGATGTTGCCTTTGTAAAGCTTCAGCTTAACATCACCTGTAACGGTTTCCTGCGTTTTGTCAACAAAAGCGGAAAGTGCTTCGCGAAGAGGCGTGAACCATAAGCCGTTGTATACAATCTCGCCGAATTTCTGTGAAACAAGCTTTTTGTAATGTGATGTATCACGGTCAAGCGTAATCATTTCAAGAAGCTCATGTGCCTTGTAAAGAATAGCACCGCCGGGAGTTTCATAAACGCCACGGCTCTTCATACCTACAAGTCTGTTTTCAACAATATCAAGAAGTCCGATTCCGTTAGTGCCGCCAAGCTCATTGAGCTTTTCAACAATTTCAAGAGCCTTCATTTCCTTTCCGTCAATAGCGGTAGGAACACCCTTTTCAAAATGAATGGTAATATAAGTGGGCTTATCAGGTGCCTGCTCGGGAGCTACACCTAATTCAAGAAAGCCTTCCTTTGAATACATCGGCTCGTTTGCAGGATCTTCAAGATCAAGACCCTCGTGTGAAAGATGCCAAACATTCTTGTCCTTTGAATAGTTTGTTTCTCTGTTTATTTTAAGAGGAATATTGTGCGCCTCTGCATATTCAATTTCTTCCTCACGTGATTTAATATCCCACTCTCTCCACGGAGCAATGATTTCCATCTGAGGAGCTAATGCCTTAAGGGTAAGCTCAAATCTTACCTGATCATTACCCTTGCCTGTGCAGCCGTGGCAGATAGCATCTGCCCCCTCTTTGATTGCGATTTCAGCAAGCCCCTTTGCAATACATGGGCGGGCATGTGATGTTCCGAGAAGGTATGTTTCGTAATCAGCACCTGCTTTTAAACAAGGGAAAATGTAATCCTCAACATATTCATCTTTAAGGTCAAGAACATAAAGCTTTGAAGCGCCTGTTGCAAGAGCTTTTTCCTCAAGACCGTCAAGCTCTGTGCCCTGGCCAACATCTCCGCTTACTGCAACAACTTCACAGTTATTGTAGTTTTCCTTAAGCCACGGAATGATTATAGATGTATCAAGTCCTCCGCTGTATGCAAGAACAACCTTTTTAATTTCTTTTGCCATAATATTTATCTCCTTTAAGTAAAGTTTTTATCTGTTTCCTATTATATATACGACGTGATAAACAGTCAATAGAAATTAAATGAATTTGTATAAAAATACAAATATTTCAATAAATATACAGAAAATATGTATATTTTTACACTTTTAAATGAAAAAATGCATAGAAAAGGGCAGATTTGCATCTGCCCAATATCATACTGATTATATTATGCCAATATTCTTCCCATCAGAACACCGTGCACACTTGCCATCATAAGTCCTCTTGTCCATCCGCTGGAATCACCAAGGCAGTGAAGCCCCTCAATATTTGTATTGAATTCAGTATCCATTTTAACTCTGTTTGAATAGAATTTAAGTTCAGGACTGTAAAGCAGAGTTTCAGGAGAGGCAAAGCCGGGAACAACGTGATCCATAGCCTGAATGAAATTAATAATATTAATCATTGCTCTATATGGCATGGCAGCGGTAATATCACCTGCAACAGCGTCGGGCAGAGTCGGTTTTAAATTAGAACGTGAAAGCTCTTTCTGCCATGTGCGCTTGCCGTCCAGAATATCGCCGAAGCGCTGAACAAGAATGTGCCCTGCACCAAGCATATTTGTAAGCTCGCCCACCTTTTGTGCATATGCAATCGGCTGATTGAACGGCTCGGTAAAGTTGTGGGAGCAGAGAATGGCAAGGTTAGTATTGTCACTCTTCAGTTCCTTGTAGGAATGACCGTTAACAACAGCCAAATCATTATCGTAATTTTCCTGGGCAACAAAGCCTCCGGGATTCTGACAGAAGGTGCGAACCTTATTTTTGAATGGCTTAGGGTAACCGACAAGCTTTGATTCGTAAAGCACCTTATTAACCTTTTCAATAACCTCGTTTCGTACCTCAACGCGAACACCTATGTCTACCGTTCCGGGCTGATGAGCGATGCCGTGGTCAGTGCAAAGCTGTTCAAGCCAGTCTGCTCCGCGTCTGCCTGTTGCAACAACAGTGTGATCTGCGTAAATTTCTTCGCTGCCGTTTTTGTTTGTAATTTTTACACCGAGGCATTTTTCGCCGCTGAGAATTAAATCATTGCACTGACTGTCAAACATAATTTCAACACCATGCTCGGCAAACCAACATTCAATTGCAAAGTAAAGTTCCTGTGCTTTTTCGGTGCCAAGGTGGCGGATAGGGCAGTCAACAAGCTTTAAGCCTGCCTGAATGGCACGCTTTCTTATTTCCTTAACTTCTTCCGTGTTGCCTACACCCTCAACGTGCATGTCTGCCCCGAATTCAAGATAAATTTTATCCGTGTAATCAATGGTTTCCTGTGCAATATCTTCGCCTATAAGCTGAGGCAGATCTCCGCCAACCTCATAGGAAAGGGAGAGCTTGCCGTCTGAAAAAGCACCTGCTCCCGAAAAACCCGTTGTAATATGGCAGTAGGGCTTACAGCTCATACACCTGCCTGTTTTTGATTTCGGACATTTTCTGTTCTCAACAGATTTACCTTTTTCAATGATAACAATTCTTTTGTCAGAACCTTTTTTCAGCATTTCAAGTGCGGTAAAAATTCCCGCAGGACCTGCACCGACTATTGCAACATCATATTTTTTCATTTTTTACCCCTTAATAAATAAAATCAGCCGTCACTGTATTCCGTTGGACTGAGGAGCACGTGGCAGCTTTAAAATTTATTTTCTACAAAAGCATATTACCATAAGTTATTATACTTGTCAAACCGAATTTGCTGTGATATGATTAGCTTAATAAATTTATAGGAGAAGCGTTATGAAGGAATATAATGTTTTACAATACGGTGCTGTTGGTGACGGTAAGGCAAATGATGCCTTTGCGATTCAGCACGCAATAGACGACTGTGCCAAAAACGGCGGCGGCAGAGTTGTTTTGCAGAGCGGTCACGTTTTTTACAGTGATTCAATAAGGCTTAAGAAGAATGTTGATCTGCATATTCAGAAAGGTGCAACAATTAAGGCCACCTCAAATATAGACGGCTATATCCGCCCGAATAAGCTGATTAATGATCCTAAAACTGCACTTATAGGAAACCCTGTAACGGGAAAGCCGAGTTTTGTGTTTATTTACGGCTATGAAGCAGACTGCTGTACAATCAGCGGTGAGGGCACGATTGATGCAAACGGTCACGCCTTTGTACAGAGAAAGGATCAGTACTATGTAACGGGTGATTTTTATCCCCGTCCTACGGTTATGTATATTGAAAAAAGCAATCATATTACTTTTAAGGATTTTACGGTTATTGATGCACCGTTCTGGACTCTTCATCCTGCGGGATGTGATGATGTGCTTATAGACAGAATCAGAATTTTAAATGACCTTGATGTTGCAAACAGTGACGGTATTGACCCTGATCACTGCTCTAATGTAAGAATTTTAGGCTGCCACGTTACCTGTGCAGATGACTGCATATGTCTTAAAACATCAAAGGGCAACAGTGAATACGGTCCTACAGAAAATGTTGTTATAGACGGCTGCACGCTTGTTTCAACCTCTGCTGCAATTAAAATTGGTACAGAGGGTGTAGGCGATTTCAGAAATGTTATTGTTTCAAACTGCACAATCAGCAGGTCTAACAGAGGACTTTCCATTCAGATTCGTGACGGCGGAAATGTTGAAAATGTTACATATTCTAATATTATTATAGAAACGCGCCGATTCTGCCCGGATTGGTGGGGAACAGCAGAACCGATTACAATTACAACCTTTAACCGTGATGAAAATACAAAAAGCGGAAGAATAAGGAATATACGCTTTTTCAATGTTACGGCAAAGGGTGAAAATGGTGTGCTGATTCACGGCAATGCAGATAATGTTATTGAGGATATTACATTTGAAAACTGCCGTGTGGAGCTTACCAAAACAAGCAAGTGGGACTGCGGACTCTATGATTTAAGACCGTGCCTTGACTGGGGTGTTGAAAAATATGATAATTCTGCATTCTTCCTGCGCTATGTTAAGGATATAACGATTATGAAAACAAAAACAATGTGGGGAAATCTCTGCAGCAGCTACAAGCATGCAATAGATGCGGAAAATGTTGAAAATCTTGAGCTTGTGCGCTTCAGCGGCATCGGTGTTTCGGCAGATGTTGATGATTTTAAGTTTAATAATGTGAAGCTTGTTAAATAAAAATATGCGTTATAAGGGGTATATAAATACCGCTGTCGGTTTAGTTTGTGTTGAGGATAACGGCGAAGCTGTTACAGCAGTTTATTTCTGTGATAAAGAAGATTATTCACAAAAGTCTGTATTAACAGAATGTGCCTTAAATCAGCTTGATGAATATTTCTGCGGCACAAGAAAGGCGTTTGATCTGCCGATTGAAATGCACGGAACGGAATTTCAGCATAAGGTCTGGAATGAGTTGTGCAATATTCCGTACGGAGAAACAAGAAGCTATAAGGATATTGCAAGGAAAATCGGAAATCCAAGGGCAGTTCGTGCAGTAGGCGGGGCAAATAACAAAAACAAACTTATGATTGTTGTGCCGTGCCACAGGGTTATAGGCACAGACGGCTCATTAACAGGCTATGCGGGCGGTATTGAGGTTAAGAAAAAACTTCTGGATTTAGAAAGCTAAAAAATATCAGCACAGTATATTAAACATACTGTGCTGATATTTTTTCTTTTGCCGGTCTGTATTTATCCGGCAGATCACACGGGGAAAGATTGTCAAGTGTTTTCGTTGTTCCTTCTTTTTTTGCGGTTTCGTAATACCATACCTTATAGTTGATTATATTGAGTGTTTCCTGCAGCTCTTCCATCTGCTTCAAAACCTTTTCACGCTGATTCAGAAAAAGCTGCAGACGCTCTTCAATGGAATCATCACCCTGTATGACCAAATCAATAAAAGTTTTAATCTCTGATAATGACATTCCTGTTTTTTTTAGGCAGTTTATAATTTGTAAGAATTCATAATCGGATTCCTTAAACATTCTTATTCCGCCGTTTGATCGCTCAACGAACGGCAGCAAACCCTCTTTATCATAATAACGAAGTGTTGATGCGGGTACGTTCATCATTTTTGCTATTTCTCCGACTGTGTAAACCATAATTTTTCTCCCTGAAAAAATTTTATAAAAACTATTGACTTAAAGTTAACTTTAACTTGTATAATTGCTATTGTAATGTAAAAAAATAATTTTGTCAATAAGGAGAAAAATTATGTATTTGGAAAAAATCAATTCACCGGATGATGTGAAAAAGCTGAATGTTCATGAGCTTGAAGTACTTGCTGCTGAAATGAGAGGAGCACTTATAACCAGACTCAGCAAGCATGGCGGACATTTCGGTCCGAATCTTGGCTTTGTTGATGCCACTGTTGCACTTCATTATGTTTTTAATTCGCCAAAGGATAAAATTGTGTTTGATGTCTCGCATCAATGTTATCCGCACAAAATGCTCACGGGCAGAAAGGATGCCTATCTTTATGAGGATAAGTATGATGAGGTTTCGGGTTACAGTAATCCTGATGAAAGTGATCACGACTTTTTCACAATAGGGCATACCTCAACCTCTGTTTCCCTTGCAGCAGGACTTGCAAAAGGCAGAGATTTGACAGGCGGAAGCGAGAATATTATTGCTGTTATAGGGGATGGTTCATTAAGCGGCGGAGAAGCACTTGAGGGCCTTGATTTTTCAGGAGAACAGAGCACGAATATGATTATTGTCATTAATGATAATGATATGTCTATAGCGGAAAATCATGGCGGGATTTATAAGAATCTTAAAGAGCTTCGTGAAAGCGGAGGCAAATGTGAATGTAATCTTTTCAGGGCAATGGGTCTTGATTACCGTTTTGTTGCAGACGGAAACGATATAAAAAGTCTGATAAGTGCCTTTGAAGAAGTAAAGGATATTGATCACCCTGTTGCAGTTCATATTGTAACAGAGAAAGGTAAAGGCTATGAAATTGCAGAAAACTGTAAGGAAAACTGGCATTTCTGCTCTCCGTTTGATATTGAAACGGGTAAGCCGAAGTTTGAAGATAACAGCGAAAACTATAATGATTTAACGGCTGATTTTCTGCTTGATAAAATGAAAAAGGATTCGTCAGTTGTTGCAATTGCATCGGCGGTTCCTGCTTCAATGGGCTTTACCGAGGAAAAAAGAAGGCTGGCAGGAAGGCAGTTTGTTGATGTCGGCATAGCAGAGGAGCATGCAGTTGCACTTGCATCAGGTATTGCTAAAAACGGAGGAAAGCCCGTATATGGTACTTTTTCAACATTTATTCAGCGAACCTATGATCAGATTTCTCAGGATTTATGCATTAACGGCAATTCTGCAACCATTCTTGTTTTTTGGGCATCTGCCTTTGGTATGAATGATGTTACTCATCTTGGCATATATGATATTGCCATGCTTTCAAATATTCCGAATCTTGTTTATCTGGCACCTGTTTCAAGGCAGGAATATTTTGCAATGCTTAATTGGAGTATAGAGCAGAAAGATTATCCTGTTGCAATCCGTGTGCCTATGAGTATTATTGAGGCTGATGAAAGTGTTGATACGGATTATGGCACTTTGAATAAGTACAAGATTATGAAAAAAGGTGAAAAGGCGGCAATTATTGCACTTGGAAGCTTTTATCAGCTTGGTGAACAGGCCGCACAGCTCCTTGAAGAAATGCTCGGATGTGAGGTTACATTGATTAATCCAAGATACATTACAGGCACAGATGATGAATTGCTTGAAGAGCTTAAGAAAAATCACAGTGTTGTTGCAACAATTGAGGACGGAATATTAAATGGCGGCTTCGGTGAGAAGATAGCACGCTTTTACGGTGCAGGGAATATGAAAGTGCTTAATTTCGGAATAGAAAAGGCATTTTATGACCGATATAATCCTCAGGAGCTTCTTGAAGAAAATCATCTAACTCCGAAGCAGATTGCAGATGATATTCTTGCAGTTTTATAAGTAAGAGAACTTAATAATCAAAAGGGCATGGAATTATCTATGCTCTTTTTTTATATTTATTTAATTACTTATTTTCTTGATTTTAGCTAATTAATGTATTATTATATAGAATGTAAAATTATAACCTATGGAAGTATGCATATGAAAATTCTTGTTGCGGGGCTTGGTCTGATAGGCGCAAGCATTGCAAAAACATTAAAGAAAAATACATCTCATTATGTTTTGGGCTGGAACAGAACAGAAACAGTTGCACTCAAAGCTCTTGCAGATGGTGCTATAGATGAAACAGGAAGGCTTGAGGAGCTTATTCCTCAGGCAGATATTACGATTATAAATTTTTATACTGATGCAATTGTGCCTTTTGTTCTTGAGCATAAAGAAAACTTTAAGAAAGGCAGTATTGTAACGGATAGCTGCGGTATAAAAACAAAAATCTGCCGAAGCCTTGAAAAGGAAGATTTTGATTTTACATATATCGGAGCTCACCCTATGGCAGGCCGTGAGGTTTCGGGGTATGATGCAAGTCTGCCTACTCTTTTTGACAATGCATCATTTATCTGCACACCTACAGATGCACCGAAGTCAAAGGTGGATACGCTTGTTGAGCTTGCAAAGGCAATGGGATTCAAGCGTACGGTTGTTACAACGCCTGAGCACCACGATGAGATGATTGCATTTACCTCGCAGATCGCACACGTTCTTGCCTGTTCATATGTTTTGAGTCCGCTTGCACCTCAGCACCCGGGCTTTTCCGCAGGCTCTTACCGTGATGTTTCGCGTGTGGCAAGAATTAACGGAGAAATGTGGAGTGAGCTGTTTATTGCGAATAAAGAGCCGCTTATCCGTGAAATAGATGATCTTGTTGAGAATCTGAATAAGTTTAAAAATGCCATAAGTGAAGAAAACAGTGATATGCTACTCGAATTAATGGCACAGGCAAATAAAATCAAAGAGGAAATCGGTTAAATGAAAAAGCTTACGGTTCATGTAGGAGATACATACGAAATATTCATTGAAAAAGGACTGCTTAAGGATTGCGGCAAATATGTTAGGGTCGTTTCAAAAGCAAAGAAAATTGCCATTATAACAGAAACAAATGTTGCACCGCTTTATCTTGATACTGTGAAAAACTGTATTGAAAATGAGGGCTTTGAGGTTGTAAACTACATTTTTCCTGCAGGCGAAAGCTCAAAAACAACAGAAACGATTGTGAATATTGTTGAATTTCTTGCAGAAAACGGACTTACTAGAGAGGATATGGTTGTTGCCCTCGGCGGCGGAGTATGCGGAGATATGGCAGGTTTTGCAGCAGCAATCTATTTAAGGGGCATCAAGTTTGTGCAGATTCCTACAACGCTGCTTTCGCAGGTAGATTCTTCGGTAGGCGGAAAAACAGGTGTTGATTTACCTCAGGGTAAAAATCTCTGTGGTGCCTTTCACCAGCCTGCCCTTGTGCTGATAGACCCTGATGTTCTTGAAACACTTTCTCCTCACTTTTTCAGTGACGGTATGGGCGAGGTTATTAAATACGGCTGTATTAAATCAAAGGTACTGTTTGAAAGAATAGAAACAGAAAATGTTAAGGATTTTATTGAAGATTTAATATATGATTGTGTTAACATCAAGCGCGGTGTTGTTGAGCGTGATGAAAAGGAAGCAGGCGAAAGAGCGCTTCTTAATTTCGGGCACACAGCTGGTCACGCTATTGAAAAGCTGCATAATTTCACAGATATTTCCCACGGTGAGGCTATTGGTGTAGGAATGGTTATGATTAGTGAAGCAGGCGAAAGGATTGGTCTTACCGAACGGGGCACTACAGACAGAATAAGAAAAGTGCTTGAAAAATATAATATGAAAACAGAGGTTGAAAACTCTGTTACGGATATAATCGGTGCAATGTATCATGATAAAAAGCGCACGGGAAGCGGCATTAAATTTATAATGCTTCATTCGCTTGGGGACAGCTTCATCAACCCTGTTGAAAATGATAAGGTTAAGGAATTATTCGGAGTTAACTAAATGAACGAAGTTATATTGAAAAATTCAATATTGAACGGGGAGGTTCTTATTCCGCCAAGTAAATCTGCGGCACATAGGGCGCTTGTGTGTTCGTTTCTTGCAGGCGGAGGAGCAGTTGAGCCAATCATCGGTTCCAAGGATATGCAGGCAATGCGGCAGGCACTTTCTGCACTGGAGAATAATGAAGAGATTGTTGACTGTATAGAATCTGGAAACACATTAAGATTTATTATTCCTGTTGCGGCGGCACTCGGAAAAAAGGTTACGTTTACAGGCTCCGGCAGGCTTCCCGAAAGACCGATAGGTGACTATCTGAGGCTGTTGCCTGAGCACGGAGTCGGATGCACATCAAACGGAAAGCTTCCGCTTTCAATTGAAGGCAGGCTGACAAGCGGAAGATATGAAATTGCCGGGAATATAAGCTCGCAGTACATAACGGGACTTATGCTGGCGCTTCCGATTCTTGACGGAAGCAGTGAAATTGTTTTAACCACCAGGCTTGAAAGCAAGCCTTATGTTGATATGACCATTAAGGTTATGCGTGATTTCGGCGTTGAAATTGAGGAAACCGAAAGCGGTTATTTTATAAAGGGAAATCAGAAATATCAGCAAAGGGATTATTTTGTTGAATCTGACTGGTCACAAGCCGCATTTTTCCTTGTGGGCGGTGCAATAAGCGGTGATGTAACCTTAAAGGGGCTTGATATGAATTCCGCACAGGGCGATAAGGAAATTGTGAATGTTTTAAAACGCTTCGGTGCAGATATAGAAATAAATGAAACCGGCATACGAAGCAGAAAATCAAAGCTGAGCGGAATAACAATTGATGTTACCGATATTCCGGATACAGTGCCGGCATTAGCGGTTGCTGCGTCGTTTGCACACGGCAAAACAATAATCAAAGGCGGAGAAAGGCTCAGATACAAGGAGTCGGACAGGATTGAAAGTGTTGTATCAAACCTGAAGAAAATGGGTATTGAGGTTGAGGAAACGCAGGACGGAATGATTATTACAGGCTCTGATGTAAAGGGTGCTGAGCTGGACGGCTTTAATGACCACAGAATTGTTATGGCATTCAGCATTGCGGCACTTTGTGCAGACGGCAAAACCACAATATCTCAGGCAAACAGTATTAATAAGACTTATCCCTCATTTTTTGAGGATTATAATAATCTCGGAGGAAAGGCAAATGCCATCAGTTTTAGGTAATAAAATTAAAATATCCGTATTCGGCGAAAGCCACGGTGCGGCAATCGGCTGTGTTATAGACGGACTTCCCGCAGGCATAAGGCTTGATATGGATAAAATATATAAGGAAATGGCCCGTCGTGCACCGGGTAAGGATAAAACTTCAACTACCCGTAAGGAAAGTGATACTCCGAATTTGCTGAGCGGAGTGCTCAACGGCACAACAACGGGAGCACCGCTTGCTATGATTATTGAAAATACAAATACAAGAAGCGGGGATTACGGCAATCTGATGACAGTTCCGCGTCCCGGGCACAGTGATTACCCTGCATATGTAAAATATCAAGGTAATAATGATATAAGGGGCGGCGGTCACTTCAGCGGCAGATTAACGGCACCTATTGTTTTTGCGGGTGCTGTTGCAAAGCAGATTTTAGAAGAAAAGGGCATAAAAATCGGCTCGCATATAAGTAAAATAGCAGGCGTCTGTGACGATTGTTTTGATAAAAATAATATTTCATCAGAGCTGCTTGAACAGCTTTCAAATGCCTCATTTTCGGTTATTAATTCCGAAACAGAGGCGGGAATGCGTGAGGCGGTTGAACATGCAAGGCTTAAGGGCAATTCCGTCGGCGGTGTAATTGAATGTGCTGCAATAGGGCTTCCCGTTGGTATCGGCGGCAATATATTTGATACTGTTGAAAGCAGACTTTCGGCTGCTCTTTTCGGAGTTCCGGCTGTTAAGGGTGTTCAGTTCGGTGCAGGCTTTGATTTTGCCGATATGCTCGGCAGTGAAGCGAATGACGGCTACGAGATTAAAAACGGCAGTGTTCATCTGCTTTCAAATAACAACGGTGGAATTATAGGCGGAATGACAAGCGGTGCGCCGATTGTTTTCTCGGTTGTGGTAAAGCCGACACCGTCAATTTCGGTTGAACAGCAAAGTGTTAATCTTCAGACAATGGAAAATGCACCACTTATTGTTAAAGGCAGGCATGATCCCTGTATTGTGCCGCGTGCAGTTCCTGTTATAGAGGCTGTAACCGCAGTTGTACTGCTTGATTTAATGATGTAAAAAGGAAAACAAATTTAATGGATTTACTGGATTTAAGAAAACAGATTGATGATATAGATGAAAAAATTATACCCTTGCTGATTAAAAGAATGAACATTTCAAAGCAGGTAGCCGAATATAAGGTACAGAGAGGACTTCCCGTTCTTAATGAGCAGAGAGAAAAGGAAATACTTGATGATGTGCATGAAAAATGCGGTGATCAGGGAGATACCATAGCAACCGTTTTTGCAGCAACAATGGATGCATCGCGTGCACTTCAGCATAAAATTATAGGCGGCGGCAGGGAACTGCGTGATGCAGTTAATGCAGCTGTGACAGATGAAAAGCTTTCTTCAAACAAAGCGGCGGTTGCCTGTGCAGGTATATGTGAAGGCAATACGGACAAGGCGGCAAAAATTCTTTTTCCGGAATCGGAAATTAAATACTGCAAGCAGTTTGAAGATGTTTTTGAAGCTGTAAACAAGGGTGATGTACCGTTTGGTGTGATTCCTATTGAAAATTCAACAGCAGGCTCGGTTCATGAGGCATATGATCTTATGATGAGATATAAATTTTATGTTGTCGGTGCATATTCGCTTGAAATAAATCATTGCCTTTGTGCTGCTCCTGATGCAAAATATGAAAATATTGAGAAGGTTTACAGTCATCCGCAGGCACTTATGCAATGCTCAAAATTTTTAAAGGATTTTGATTTTACGGGTGTTAACTTTTCCAACACTGCCGCAGCGGCAAAGTATGTTGCAGACAGCGGCAGAACGGATATTGCCGCAATCTGCCCTAAGGATGCGGCAAAAAAATACGGACTTAAAATTCTAAAAACCGAAATTCAAGTAATAACAGAACAAGATTTATTGTTATCTCCAAAAAGCTTCTGATAGAAGAAAATGCAAATAAAATATCACTGATTTTTTCCGTTCCGCACACAACAGGCTCACTTTACAGAGTGCTTGGCAGATTTTCAATGACAGGGCTTAATTTAACCAAGCTTGAGTCAAGACCTGTCGGAAACGGAGAATTCAGTTATTATTTTTATGCCGATCTTATGGGGAATATTAAGGATGATAGGATTCTTGATTTGCTTTGTGCATTGTCTTCAGAGCTTCCTAATTTTAAATTTCTCGGAAATTATTATGAATATTAATCTTGGCAGGCGTATGTATTGTGTCTGCATAAGAGAGGGGCTTTCTCTTGAAAAAAAATAAACGCCATCAAACCAATTTGATTTCTTTGATTATTGTTATTATAACAATTTCACTTCTTGTGCTCCTTGCAATCTGCCTTTACAGACAGCCCAGCCTTGAAGTAAGATTCAATGCGGTTATAAACTGGCTTTCAAAGCTTGAACACGCTGTTGCGGATTTAGATACGCATATTGAAATTTTAATCTGTATCTTTGCATTATACATTGCAAAATGCCAGCTTCCGATTCCTATGAGTGTTTTATGTGTTATTTCGGGTATGGTATTCTCGCTGCCGAATGCAATTATTATGAACACTGTCTTTCTTTCGTTTTTCTTTATAGTAAAGTATATTGAAGGTCATTGGATCGGCGGCGGCTGGGCAATGATGATACTAAATATCCGAAAGGTGCGTTTCCTTAAGCAATGGGTATTGTTCAAGGGCTCAGGCAATCCGTATATACTTGCCGTTTCACGTTTTGTACCGTCAATTCCGCTTGGTATGATTTCAAAGCTTTACGGCTCAATGCATTATGATTTTATTTATTATCTTGTTTTAAGTATTCTCGGCTTTGCTCCAAGGCTTTATATTTATACAAGAATAGGCTCGGTGCTCTATAATCCGTTTTCAAAGGAATTTATAATTCTGGTAATGGTAATCGTTGCCTTCACGGGAATTACCTGCCTGATATTCAATATTTTCTATGGCATAAGATCCCGTCAGATGACCCAGACGCTTCTGCTTTATTCACAGAAGCAGAAATATAAAATTGTTTTATAATCAGTAATAAATAGAGGTTACGCCTCTTTTGAAAGGAGTAAATATATGAAACCACAGGAATACATTGATGCAATCAGCAGCGGCAAAATGGATGAAAAGCTCAAGGCAGTTTATGTGCTGGACAGCGCTGTTGAGGCTCAGAAAACACGTTACATAAATACAATTAAGGAATTTATCAATATTTTTGGTAATGACAGGGAAATCATTATAACCTCTGCTCCGGGAAGAACAGAGGTCTGCGGAAACCATACGGACCATAACAACGGCAAGGTTATGGCGGCATCAATTAACCTTGATGCAATTGCTGTGTGTGCAGCAAGCGACAATAATACCGTTCGTGTTCAGTCTGTAGGTCATGCAATGAATGTTGTTGATATTGATAAGCTGCTGCCGGATGAAACCGAATTCGGTCACTCAACTGCTATGGTAAGAGGTGTTATAGCCAAAATAGAGGATATGGGCTACAGCATCGGCGGTTTTGATGCTATAACAACGTCTGATGTTATGGGCGGAAGCGGTCTTTCCTCCTCTGCTGCTTTTGAGGTTTTGCTTGGCACAACGGTTTCGTATCTGTTTAATGACGGCAAAATCAGTGCTGTTGATATTGCAAAGATTGCACAGTACAGTGAAAATGTATTCTTTGGAAAGCCGTGCGGACTTCTTGATCAGATGGCATCGTCGGTCGGCACCTTTGTTACCATTGATTTTAAGTCAACGGAAAATCCGATTATTAAAAAGGTTGAATTTGATTTTTCACAGAGCGGTCATTCTCTTTGCATAGTTGATACAGGCGGAAACCATAGTGATTTAACCGATGACTATGCAGCAGTAAGAGGAGAAATGGAAAGCGTTGCAAAAGCAATGGGCAAAAATGTTCTTCGTGAAATTGAATTTGAGGCTTTCAAAAATGCAGTTCCCCAGCTTAAGGGCAAGGTAAATGACCGTGCACTTCTTCGTGCTTATCATTTTTATGGTGAAAATAAAAGAGTTGAAGAAGCGGTTGATGCTCTTGAAAGCAATGATTTTGAAGCATTTAAGGAAATTATTGTTGAAAGCGGAAGATCATCTTATATGCTTAATCAGAATGTTTTTTCACCGTCAAATGCAACAGAGCAGAAGCTTTCACTTGCACTTTGCATTACAGAGGATATGCTTAAAGGCAGAGGCGCTTACCGCGTTCATGGTGGCGGCTTTGCAGGAACAATACAGGCATTCGTACCAAATGATATGCTTGATGAATACAAAAATGCAATGGAAAGTGTATTTGGATTGGGAAATTGTCATGTTCTTATCATTCGTCCGGTAGGCGGAACAAGAGTAATGTGATAACAGGAGATTTTAAAAGTGAAGTATGTTTTTATAGAAAATCCTATAGCAGGTAATAAGAATAAGCAGCTCCTTTTTAAGGAGGTTCAGTCAGCCTTCAGATGGAATTCCGAAGCTGAAATGATTATTGAAGAAACCCATTATCATGGGCATGCAAAAGAAATTGCCGCAAGCTATGCCGAAAAATACGGAAAGGATTGTGTTGTGGTAACCTGTGGAGGAGACGGTACCGTGCATGAAGCAGCAAACGGACTTGCACACACTGAAACGCCGCTTATGATTCTTCCGTTCGGAACCGGAAACGATTTTGCTAAAAAAATTTACGGCACTAAGAAGCTTGATGCTTTAAATATAGTAAGGGCATTCGGCTTACATAACGGTAAACTGAAATATAAGGTTAAGCCGATTGATTTAATAGACTATAACGGCGAGAAATGTATTAACGTGATGAGCTACGGCCTTGACACAAAGGTTGAAACCATCGGCAGAAAAATGGCAGGTAAGGTTAAATTCCTCGGTCATCAGGCATATAATCTTGCAATTATACCTTCAATTTTAAGTTCGCTTAATTATCAGATAAATGTTGATCTTGATTGTATTGATAATGCAGGCAAGCCTTATAAAATTCAGAATACACCGCTTAATTATACATTGTTTGCAGTGTGCAACGGCAGCTATTACGGCGGCGGCTTCTGCCCTGCACCTGATTCAGTGCTTGATGACGGTCTTCTGGATTATGCACTTGTTGATGCGGTGTCATTGGCAGAGGCATTGCCTCTTATTCCTAAATATAATGCCGGCACGGCACATCTGAATTCAGATAAGGTGAATATAGGCTATATCACAGGCGGAAGAATATGGTCTGTAGACGGCAGTCCGCTACTCGGAAACTGTGATGGCGAAAATTTTGATTATACAGAGGTTAATTTCCAAATAGATAAAAATGCATTAAAGCTTTGTTTCCTTGAAGATTAATTAAAAGGCTCCTGAAAAAGGAGCCTTTTTCAATATAATAGTTAACAAATTATAAATTTGTTGACAAAAATTGTTCATTGTGATATTGTTAAAGTGCAAACTGTACTACATCGAATAGTACAGTTGAGTCGTAAGAATAAGTAGAGTTACTTAGACATCAATTAAAATAAAATCTTTGGGAAAGGGAGTTGAGAATGTTTTCTGTAAGTGTTAGCAATAGGGAACCGATTTATACGCAGCTTGAAAAAAACATAATCAGATACATAAATTTAGGTGTGTATGAAAAAAACAGTATGCTCCCGTCAGTAAGAGCTCTTGCCTGTGAGCTTGGTATAAACCCGAATACTGTTTCTAAGGCTTACAAAAACCTGGAAGCAAACGGAGTTGTATATACTGTTGCGGGGAAAGGTGTGTTTGTCAAAGGTGATTCTATGTTGACAAATATTCACAAAATGGCAGCTGATGAAATAAAAAATGTTTTAAAGGATGCCAAAAATTCGGGTGTTGAAAAAACAGAAGTAATCAGCATAATAAATGAAGTTTGGGATGGTGATAGAAATGATTGAAATTAAAGATTTAACCAAAACCTTCGGGCAAAAAAAAGCCCTTGATAATATTTCTTTTTCTGTAACAGACGGTTCAATTTTCGGTCTGGTAGGCTCCAACGGAGCAGGAAAAAGCACATTGATCAGAGTTTTAGCAGGTGTATTTGAGCCTGACAGCGGAAATGTATATTTAAACGGTGTTGCTCCGTTTGAAAATGTTCAGATTAAGGGCAAAACGGCTTACGTTTCGGATTTTCCTTATTTCTTTTCAGGTGCAACAGTTGAAAGTATGGCAGCTTATTATAAATCTGTTTATCCATCCTGGAGTGATGAAAAATACACATATTTCAAATCAATTTTTCCTATTGATGCCCGCCAGAAAATCTCAACAATGAGTAAGGGTATGCAAAGGCAAAGTGCTATTATGCTTGCACTTTCATATAAACCTGATTTTATACTTTTTGATGAGATTTTTGACGGTCTGGATCCGGTAATCCGAGAGCTTGTCAAGAAGATCCTTATTGAATATGTAGAAGAAACAAATGCTACGGTTGTTATTGCAAGTCACAATTTAAGAGAGCTTGAGGGCTTTTGTGATCATGTTGGCTTGCTTCATCTTGGCGGTATACTGCTGGAGAAGGATATAGATGGTGATTCCATTGGTGTTTATCGAGTTCAGTTCATTCTTGAAAATGCTGATGAAACGGATGCACTTAAAGAAAAGCTTGATATTATTAAGGAAGTTCACCAGGGCAAAATGATTCAGGTAACCGTAAGAGGAGATAGTGAAAAAATAATGGAAGCAATTGAGTCGGCAAATCCTGTATTTTCAGAAGTGCTTCCGCTCACACTTGAGGAATTATTTATAAGCGAAATGGAGGCGGCAGGATATGACATCAATAAATTCTTCGAATAAATTTTTACCTATGTTAAAAAATACTTTTCGCAGGAATATGGCACATCTTATTGTTACGCAGATTATTATACTGCTGGTAACGATTTCATCTTTAAGAAGCTTTTTGTCCTTGAAACCATATGAAGTATTAGATATAACAACTAAATATTCGCTGAGCATTGAGAATTTTTGTTCAGTAATTTTTGTGTTTGAGAGTTTTATTCTTGCTGTTACGGTTTTTCGCGAAATTTACAGCAAAAGGGCAGCTGATTTTTATTTTTCAATGCCTGTAAAGCGCGGAACATATTACAATACCAATATGCTTTTCGGTGCAATTAATATAGCTTTGGCTTATGTTATTTCATTTGTGTTATCCGTTATTGTAATCAAAACAGATATTATATATCCATCAAAATTTTATATTTTCGATATATCACATTTTGCACGGGTAATGTTCATTTCGTTTTTAGCTATTCTTGCTGTTTTAGCTGTGTTTATGCTCTGTGCAGTGGTATCCGGAAAAAAGTGGCATTATGTCCTGTTAAGTTTGATTGCTGTTTTATTTTCTTTTGTCGGTATCATAGAATTTATTGGATATATAAACACCATATGGGGTTTATGGATTGATATATCAAAGGCTTGGATTGTTTCACCTTTGGGTGTGCTTCTTTCCAACGTGGAAGAAATCAGTGCCGGTCAGACAGCAATACTTTGTACAGTTGCAATCATTCAGTTTTTAATTGCATATGTAATAGGCTTTATTGTGTTTAAAAAGAGAAAAGCAGAGGTTGCAGAGTTTACACTTGCGGGCAGAATTATTCCTGCAATTATGATAATCGGTTGCCTTGTTACGGTATTCTTTATAAATTTAAATGTTGTTGATATTCCGCTTTATTCAAGAATTATTTCAGGTGCAATTTCTGCTGCTGTAATTACTGTTATTTTAACTGCAATATGTTATAAAAAAGCAATTACAAAGGGTGCATTAAAATGCCTTGGCGGTGCAGTAATTATAACCGCAATTGTTATTGCATGTGTTGAATTTATACCGAGTGCGGATTACATTAAATATGTTCCCGAAGCAAGTGAGGTTGACTCGGTGACAATCTATAACGATGTGGATTACAGCAATCCTGATATTACTGGTTTGCTTTACGGATCGGCATTTTACGGCTATTATGATGATTATTCTGATGATTCCGTTCATACTTATACCTTTTCAAGTGATGAGTCAAAGGATAAGTTTTATGAATTCCATAAAAAAATAGTTGCTGATGAAACACAGAGTAATGCTTATGGGGATAATTACTATAAATATGGTCCTCATTCGGTAAAGATTAAATATAGTCTTAAAAATGGTAAAACGGTTATACGCTCCTATTGTATGGGTACAAAAGATGTATGTAAGGAATATGTTGCGCTTATGCAGACTGATGAAGGGCTTAATCAGCTTGAGCCTCTCAATTTGGAGAGTGACAGCATTTTGTTTGCATGTTTAACGGATTATGCTGATCCCTATGCAGATGATAAATCAGATAATAGTTTGTCGTCATTTATAATTCTTGATGATTATAATACTCTTTTCGAGAAAATAAAGATTGACAGAAAGAATGAATCCGTAAAAAGTTTTTTGGAATATACAAACAGCGGTTTTAATGTTTGGAATTATGATGAAGATTATAATGACACAGCTGAAACCCATGATGCATCCGAAGAATCTACTTTAGAAATTATTTTGTATACCTTCAGTGCCGGTGTTTCTCAGGAGGAAAGGGAAAAGTTAAGCAAAATGACGCCTGAGGATATCATAAGCTATGAGGATATGCTTATGGTAAATTCGGATTATGATGCATCAAGAATTCTTGAAACATATA
>CAJTMQ010000021.1:0-22330 GCA_910577215.1 uncultured Eubacterium sp.
TAATTTACAACACATTTCAGCATTATTAACTGCTTTACACTATACGAGCTAATGATAAAAAAGCTTGTGAACAAAATGTTCACAAGCTTTTTGTTTAACTTAAATATTCAATTAACAAAATCTGATTACAAGCTGAGAAACAAGCACAATTGCCACAAGAGCAATAGGGTATGTTGCAGCGTAAGCTGAAGCAACCTCCTCTGTTCCTGCAACGTGGATAAGAGTTCCGAGTGCAGGTGTACTTGTCATACCGCCTGTGATAGAACCAAGGTTGTTAAGAAGCGGCATTTTAAGAACAAATTTTGCAAAGATGTAACCGATAACCATCGGAACAAGTGTCATTATAATACCGTAAATGAAGTATACTGCCTTAAAGTACTGAACAAAGCTTGCACCGCCTGCAACACCTGCACCGATGAGGAAGAGCATAAGTCCAAGCTCACGCATTATTTTAAGTGTATGCTCTTTAGGCATAAGGCTGATTTTTCCGATTCTTCCGAAGTGACCGAGCACAAGGGAAACAAGAAGACATCCGCCTGTTGTTGTAAGAGAAAAGTTCTTATAGTTGATACCGCCGATAAAGATGCCAAGCACAATCGCAAGACCTAAAGCCATAAAACCGAATTCATCAACATCAATCAAAGATTTTTTCTTGCCTTCTTTTTTGCTGCTTGCTGCTTTATCAACCATAATCTTTGCTCTTTCATCAGCCATATTGGCTTTTGAAAATTTCGGAACAAGCTGAACAAAAAGAACAACACCGATAACACCAAACAGGTAAGCGATACCGTGACCGACAGCAACAACACCCTCCAAATCAGCGCCTACAGCTTCCTTTGTTGCGGAGAAAGCAGGTGTGCTTGTAAGTGAACCCGAAAGCAGACCGACAATCATTGCCTTAACTTCTTCCTTATTTGTTGAACCAAGAACACCTGTATCAAAATAGATGCAGCCGATACAGGTAACAGCAGCAATTACTATAATAAGAAGACCTAAAAGAACATATGATTTGAAGTTTTTCTTTAAATTGCTGAAAAAGTTAGGACCTGCAATAAAGCCAACACTTGTTACAAAAAGAACAAGACCCATATTTTCAACAATTTTCAAAGCCTGACTTACATATGAAGTTTCTTCGCCTATTAAAAGCTGATCACTGAGCTGTGGGTATAAGAAGCAGCCGAACACAAGTGCAACAATAAATACACCTGCTGTTCCGAGGCTTACACCCTTGATTGTGATTCTTCCAAGCAAATAGCCAACAGCCGCAATAGCAAATACACAAAATGTTAAAAACGCAATTGTTTTAACAGATAAAAGTCCTCCAAGTAAAATCATTCCGAAAGCCTCCCTTACTTATTCTCAAAACGAGGATTTCCGTGAGTATAAGTAGGAAGAAGCTGAGGAGAAACCTTATCACTTTCAATTCCTGCATTTTTAATCTCGTTTTCAAATTCATCAACATGTGCAAGTGTAAGCTCGCTTACAGTTGTATCCTTAGCCTTGGCAGAAGCCTCTTTACCAGCATTTCTGCCGAATACAATAATGTCAAGAAGTGAATTGCCCATAAGTCTGTTTCTGCCGTGAATACCTCCGACAGCCTCACCTGCAACATAGAGATTTTCAACATTTGTCATACCGTTTGCGCCAATATTAAGACCGCCGTTCTGGTAATGAAGTGTAGGATAAACAAGAATAGGCTCTTTTCTTATATCAATTCCGTATTTGCCGAACATACGCATCATAGCAGGAATTCTCTTTTCAATAGTACCTTCACCGTTTTTAAGCTCAATCATAGGTGTGTCAAGCCATACACCAACACCCTCATCTGTTTCAATACCATTTTCTCTGTCTGAGCATTCTCTGATAATAGAAGCAGCAGAAACGTCACGTGTTTCAAGTGGATGCATAAATACCTCACCCTTTGCGTTTACAAGTTTAGCACCGAGTGAACGTACCTTCTCAGTTACAAGTGCACCGAAAATCTGCTCAGGATAAGCAACACCTGTTGGATGATACTGAAGTGTATCGGCATAAAGAAGCTTTGCGCCTGCTCTGTAGCCGAGAACAAGTCCGTCTGCAGTTGCACCGTAGTGGTTTGATGTCGGGAAGCCCTGATAATGAAGTCTGCCAGCACCGCCTGTTGCAATAACAACTGTTTTTGCTTTTGCAATAAGGATATCCTCAGTTTCCATATTCATCAGAACTGCACCTGCAATCTTACCGTCCGTATCCTTGATAAGCTCAATAGCAGCAGTAAAATCAACAATCGGAATTTCTCTGTTCAATACTTCATCACGAAGGGTACGCATAATTTCTGCACCTGAATAGTCCTTAGCAGCATGCATACGCTTTCTTGAGGTACCGCCGCCATGCGTTGTTACCATTGTGCCGTCAGACATTTTATCAAACTCAACGCCGAGGCTGTCAAGCCACTGAATAGCCTCAGGAGCCTCATTAACTAATTTGTAAAGAAGCTCAGGCTTAGCAGCAAAGTGACCGCCGCCGAAAGCATCAAGATAATGAACAGCAGGTGAATCGTTTGGCTTATCAGCAGCCTGAATACCGCCCTCTGCCATCATCGTGTTTGCATCGCCCATACGAAGCTTTGTAACAATCATAACATTTGCGCCGTTATTATCAGCCTCAATAGCAGCAGAAGCACCTGCTCCGCCGCCGCCGATAATAAGAACATCTACATCATAATCAACCTTTGAAAGGTCAATTTTCTTATCCTTTACTCTGCTGTGTGCCTGAAGAAGCGCAGCAAGCTCAGTCGGAACCTTTTCACCCTTATTCACACCAATCTGAAGGGTTCTGAATTCCTCTTCCTTATAGTCAGGATGATATGTAGCAAGAAGGGTATCCTTTTCCTCTGCAGTCATTCTTCTTGGCTCAAAGTAAGCATTTTCCTGCCTTGCCTTTTCAACTAATTTCATTGATTCAAGTGTTTTTCCTGTATACATTTGCCGCACCTCCTTATTTCTCAATCTCTCTGTTGTTATAAAGTTCTTTCATCTCTTCAATCGGCTTCTGCATAAGATCCTGCAAAAGCTCCTCAAAGGTTCCGTCTTTAATTTCTTTAACTCTGTTTTCAAGATGCTCACAGTCAGGAGCAATGTATTTACCGTTAAGTCTTCTTGCAAGAAGTGCAACCTGAGGATGAGAAATACCTGCAGGGCAGCGTGATGAGCAAACGCCGCACATAACACAGTCAAAAGACTCTTCTGCACACTTTTCATATTCGCCGCGCTGAGCATATGCAATGTACTGCATTACATTAAGGCTCTGTGTGCAGGAATTAGTGCAGGCATTACAGCCGATACAAGCATAAATCTCAGGATAAAGCTGCATCATAATCTGCTCGGTAGGCTTAACCGTTTCAATGTCATAAACAGCCTTTTTAAGAGGGAAGAAAGGAAGAGTTGCGATATACATATCGTTTTCAACCTTTGTCTGGCAGGCAAGGCAAACCTTTAATTCATTATCATTTTTTGTTCTGTAAATTGTTGCACAGGCACCGCAGAAGCCGTTTCTGCAGCCGCATCCTCTTTTAAGCTGATAGCCTGCATATTCCATAGCACCCATTATTGTTAAATTTGACGGAACTTCATACTTCTTGCCCATCAAAAAAATGTTAACCATTTCGTTCATAATATTACCTCCTGTTTGATTAGTATTCGTTTGGCATTTCGTCTAACTGATCGCATCTGAATACCGGGCCGTCCTTACAAACGTATTGTGCACCGATATTGCATCTGCCGCATTTGCCGACGCCGCATTTCATTTTAAGCTCCATAGTGGTATAAACCTGAGTTTTATCAAATCCAAGCTCAGTTAAACCCTGAAGTGTGAATTTAATCATAATAGGAGGTCCGCAGATAACTGCTGTTTTGCCTGTATCAAAGCCAAGTTCCTTAACATAGTTCGGAACAAAGCCGACGTGACCGTCCCAGCCCTCTTGTTCATTATCAATGGTAAGATATACGTTTATGCCGTCTTCCTTGCACCATTCATCAATAATCTCTTTATAATCAACCAAATCATCCATACTTCTTGAGCCGTAAACAATGTCAACACTGCCGTAATTTGCTCTATTATCTCTTACATAGTTGATTACACTGCGCAGAGGTGCAAGACCGATACCGCCTGCTATAAATAACAGGTCTTTGCCTTTGAATTCTGTTTCAACAGGAAATCCGTTTCCATACGGTCCGCGGATTGCTATCTGCTGACCAACCTCAATCTGATGAAGCCAGCTTGTAAGACAGCCGCATTTTTTGATGCTGAATTCCATAAATTCAGTATTTGTCGGTGAAGATGTAATAGAGAACATACCCTCACCTGCTCCCGGAATGGAAAGCATTGCACACTGACCCGGAATATGCTCAAAAACCTTGCCGCCCTCCGGAGCATTTACTCTGAAGGTTTTAACATCAGGTGTATCCTGTCTTATATCAGTAACAACACCAAGCAAAGGGATTAAAGTTTCATTATTCATTTGCAGGCACCTCCAATGCTTTTTCTACCTTAACAATGTTCATTGAAATCGGGCATTTTGCAAGGCATCTTCCGCAGCCTACACAACCGAACTCGCCATTGTTATTATCAGGGAAATACACAAGCTTGTGCATAAAACGCTGACGGAATCTTTCTTTCTGAGAAGTACGCGGATTACCGTGCGCCATTTTAGTAAAATCGGAATACATGCAGCTATCCCAGCATCTGAATTTCTTTATGCTGTTTCCTGCATCAAATTCACGAATATCATAGCACTGACAGGTAGGGCATACAAATGTGCAGGTGCCGCAGCCTATGCAGGCTTCCGAAAGCTCGCCCCATTTTTCATTATTAAAATGCTCAAGGAGCTCTGTGCTTTTCATATTTTCAAAGTTTACCTTTGCAAGAGGAAGCTTTGGAAGAATTGTTTCAATTGCAGTAATAACCTGATTAACAGTATCGTCGCTGCATTCGCTGAGCACAAATGAAAGTGATTCAATAAGCTTCTCACCCTTTGGTGTGTTTGCAGTTATGAATAATTCATCTGCACAAATCCATGCCGATGCATCGCCCTCAGGCTTTGCAGGATTTATGCCGAAGCTCTGGCAAAAGCAGGTTTCTTCCGGTCTGCCGCAGGCAACAGAAACAATTGTGCCGTGGCTTCTTCTGTTCTGATAATATGTATCAACAGGATCTGAAAGGAATACCTTATCAAGAATTGTGAAGCTTCTTGCATCACAGGCACGAACACCGAAAATCACAAAATCTTCACATTCTCTGCGCTTATCAATAATATCAAAGCTTTTGTCACTTACCTTAAAATCAAACATGCTCTCTGTCTGCGGGAAAAAGAAATCCTTTGCTGATCTGTTTGTGTTAAGAGCAGAAGAAAGCTTCATACCCTCTTCATACTTTTTAAATTCAGCACCGTTGACTGAATCAACAGGAATATATAAGCTTTCATTCTTGCTGATTGCTTCAAAAAGCTTATCAAGATCATTAAGGGAAATTTTATACATAACTTATACCTCCCTATCTTTTACGATGCTTGGCTCAACATCGTCCATATTATAGTTAACAAGCGGAGGTCTTGTATCCATATCCGCACCTGCCTGATAATCACCGTAAAATTCATTAATATCCTTAATAAATTTGCGGTTGAGAAGGTGAAGCGGAATACCCTGCGGGCACACTCTTGAGCATTCACCGCAGTCTGTACAGCGGCCCGCAACGTGGAACGCACGGATAATGTGGAACATATTTTCCTCAAAGCTGTTTGAAGCAGCCTTTTGTGCAACACCTGAATTATCATTGTCAAACACGCACTTTTCACAGGTGCAGGCAGGGCAAACATTTCTGCAGGCATTGCAGCGTATGCAGCGTGAAAGCTCATTCTGCCAGAACGCAAAGCGCTCTTCAGGAGTCATTGCTTCAAGCTTTGCAACCATATCAAAACGGTTGCAATCCTCAACAACCTCACCGTTATCAGCCAAAAGCTCATCAAAAATTACAATCTTTTTGCTTTTGCACGTTTCGCAGCGCTCAAGCATTACATCGCATTTTTTAACTTCAACATCATCACCATAAATGGTCTGAACATTATATGATGACTCGTTATCAATAATTTTTGAAATACCGTTAAGACCCTTGGCTTTGATTTTTTCAACATCTGTTTTGCCAAAGCACTCTATACCAACAATATATACATTTTCACGGATGACTCTGTGTTCCTTAACGAGCTGCTGAAAGCTGTAAGAATCACAAGGCTTAAGGAATACAAGCACTTTGCCGTCTTTTTTGCTTTCCTTTACAAGATATTTTGAAAGGTTTGCAGCAGCAAGCGTGTTATAAACAAAATCACGTTCAAGCTCTTCGGCCGTATTGAAAACAGCAGGAGTAATATCATAATCAAACTCACCTGTTTTCCAGCCTAAAACTCTGTTTACAGTTCCGTTCTGGAGGAGTTCTTTTGCTTTTTCAATCATCTTTCCTTGCATCTTAAATCCTCCAATCTTTTATTTTCACCAAGGTTAACAATGGTTTCAACAAATTCGTTCATTGTCTGTGCAAACTTTGCACCTTCAGCTGCCGATACCCATTCAACTCTTGTTCGGTCCCTCTCGATACCGAGATAATCAAGCATTGAGAATAAAAGTGTCATTCTGCGTCTTGCATAGTAGTTACCTGTTGTGTAATGGCAGTCGCCCGGATGGCATCCGCAGAGAATAACGCCGTCTGCCCCTCTCTGGAATGCTCTTAAAATAAACATAGGGTTAACTCTGCATGAGCAGGGAACACGAATAATTTTTACATCTGCCGGATAATTCAATCTGTTTGTACCTGCAAGGTCTGCACCTGCATAGGAACACCAGTTACAGCAGAAAGCTACGATAGTCGGCTTAAATTCTTTATTTTCTATTTGCATATCGCATCTACCTCCGCCATAATTTGTCTGTTAGAAAATCCGTTAAGATCCATTGCACCTGACGGGCAGGCAACAGTACAAGCACCACAGCCCTGACAAACAGCAGGGTTAACGCTTGCAACTCTGCGAACAGCAGTGGTTCTGTCCGGCATTCTGAATTCTTTATCCTGATATGTAATTGCACCGTAAGGGCAAACCTTTTCGCAGGCTGAACAGCCGTTACACATAAGTTCATCACTGTGTGCAACGCACGGATTGCAGGTAAGCTTATCCTTAACAAGCAAGCCTATAACCTTAGCGGCAGCAGCTGATGCCTGAGATACTGTTTCGGGAATATCCTTAGGTCCCTGACACATACCTGAAAGAAACACACCTGCTGTTGGGCTTTCTACAGGACGAAGCTTCGGATGCGCTTCAGTGAAGAAATCATTTGTATCCATAGATGCAGTAAGCATTGTAGCAAGGCTTCTTGCTGATTTATCAGGCTCAACAGCAGCAGCAAGAACAACCATATCAGCATCAATATGAAGCTGTTCATTGGCAAGAAGATCAGAAGCCTGAACCTTCAGCTTTCCGTTTTCAGGAACAACCTTACCAACCATACCTTTAATATAATGAACACCGTAATCTTCAACTGCTCTGCGATAGAACTCGTCAAAGTTTTTACCCGGTGTACGAACATCAATGTAGAATACATAAACATCTGTATCAGGATATTTTTCACGGGTAAGCATTGCGTGCTTTGCAGTATACATACAGCAAACCTTAGAGCAATACTGCTTGCCCTTTTCATCGCCGTCACAGCGTGAGCCTACACACTGAACAAATACGATTGTTTTAGGATGCGTAAGGTCACTTGGGCGAAGAAGAGTACCGCTTGTAGGACCTGCTGCATTCATAAGTCTTTCATATTCAAGTGATGTTACAACATCAGGACTCTGAGAATATGCAAATTCATCAAACTTATCAAGCTTAATCGGGTTGAAGCCCGTTGCAACAACAATAGCGCCGTACTGTGCTTCAACAATTTCATCCTTCTGCGTGTAATCAATAGCCTTTGCCGTACATACCTTTGAGCAAACACCGCATTTGCCTGTTTTAAGCATTGTGCAGTAGTTAGGATCAATTGTTGCAACCTTCGGAACTGCCTGTGCAAAAGGAATATAGATTGCACGTCTGTTATCCATACCCAGATTAAATTCGTTAGGAACCTTCTTCTGAGGGCACTTTTCGGTGCAGAGTCCGCAGCCTGTGCATATATCCTCGTTTACGTATCTTGCTTTCTTTCTGATTTTAACAGAGAAGTTACCTACGAAGCCTTTAACATCGTCAACCTCACTGTATGAGTAAATCTTGATTTTTTCCTGCTGTGCAGCTTCAACCATTTTAGGTGTAAGAATACAAGCCGCGCAGTCAAGTGTTGGGAATGTTTTATCTATCTGAGCCATTTTGCCGCCGATTGTCGGTGATTTTTCAACAATATCAACCTCAAAGCCGGCATCGGCAATATCAAGAGCAGTCTGAATACCTGCAATACCGCCGCCGATAACAAGTGCTCTTTTAATAACAGGGCTTTCACCTGCTGTAAGAGGTGCATTAAGATGCACCTTGGCAATAGCTGCTCTTCCTAAAATGATAGCTTTTTGTGTTGCTGTCATCATATCCTTATGTATCCATGAGCATTGCTCACGAATGTTTGCAACCTCAACCATATAAGGGTTAAGACCTACCGATGCAGCAGCCTTTCTGAATGTAGCCTCGTGCATACGAGGTGAGCAGGAGCAGATTACAACTCCTGTTAAATGATAATCTCTGATTGCATCCTTAATCAGATTCTGACCTGATTCGGAACACATATACTGATAGTCGGTGGAAAAAACAACGCCTGCTTCATTTTTCAGGGATTCGGCAACCTGATGAACATCAACTGTTCCTGCAATGTTACTTCCGCACCAACAAACAAATACACCAATTCTTTGCAATTGCTTCTCCTCCTTATTTACTATACTTTCTGAATGCACTTACGATTGCCTGCTGCGGTAAATCTTCATCAAGCAAATCAGGTACGCTGTCTGCCTTAAGATGATTTTCACCCTGCTGTCTTATTACTGCAAGACGTACAGCTTCAACAAGCTTTGCAGGCTCTACGTTTCTTGGGCAGCGCTCGACACATGCAAAACAGCTGAGGCAATGATAAAGTGACTTTGAATTCATAAGCGGTTCAATATCACCTTTTTCAACCATATAAACAAACTGGTGAGGATGATATTCCATCTCATCGTATGAAGGGCAGGTTGCAGAGCATTTGCCGCATCTCATACATTTAAGCGGATTTACGCCGCTGCTGCGAAGAATTTGTTCTTTAACCTGTTCTTTTTTATCCATAACAAATTCCTCCTATATAAGTCCCAATGCCTGTGCAAGAAGCTCAGTAAAATAATGAACACTGATTTCCTCACAGGAACCGTTTTTATTCAGATTGTATAAGCAAAGAGGACAAGCGGTAACAACCATTTCTGCACCGTTAGCCTTTGCATTTTCCAAAACAGCATTGCTCTTTTTCTGAGCAAGTGCTTTATTTTCCATTGTTACATATCCTCCGCAGCACTCATTTCTCATTGAGTAACTTACAGGAGTTGCACCGATTGCCTTGATGAAATCCTCAATAATTGTTGGATTTTCAGGGTCATCAAACTGCATAACCTTGCTTGGTCTGAGCAAAAGGCAGCCGTAATATGCTGCGATTTTTTTATCGGTTAAAGGATTTGTAACCTTTTCCTTTATAGTATCAAAGCCAATCTTATCACGGAGCATTTCAAGATAATGAATAACACTTGTTTCTCCGTTGTATGGCTCATCAAGCTTAAGATAATTGTTTACCTTAAGCACCATATTCTCGTCAGTCTTCATAACTTCGTTAGTCTGCTTAATAACATTATGGCAGGCTGAACAAACAGTTATAAGATCATTTCCCTTTGCTTTCGCTGATGCCAACGCTCTGACGGATGAAAGCTTAGTAGCAATTTCATCGCTTGCCATAGGATAAACACCGCCGCAGCACTGCCAATCAGGCAATTCCTCAAGCTCAACGCCTAATGCCTGAGCCGAAAGATGTGCGTACTTGTCTAAATCCTTAGCCTTTGTCTTCAGCGTACAGCCGGGGTAATAACTAAATACCATTACGTTTCTCCCTCTTCTTTAATATTGTAACGCACAAATGTACAACCAAGATTTTTCCTGATTGTACATTTTCTGCACGTGATTAAACCATCTGTTCCGGATGGAATACTTCGTCAAATTTTTCTTCGCTCAAGAAGCCGAGTGATACACAGGATTCTTTAAGTGAAATATTGTTCTTAAATGCATTTTTAGCAGTTTTTGCTGCATTTTCGTAACCGATATACGGATTAAGAGCTGTAACAAGCATAAGTGAATTATGAAGGTTATTATACATCTTTTCCTTATTTGCCTTAATGCCTACTGCACAGTTATCATTGAAGCTGATCATAGCCTCACTGAGCAATCTTACAGACTGAATGAAGTTGTAGATTGTAACAGGCATAAATACATTAAGCTCAAAGTTGCCCTGGCTTGCTGCAAAACCGATTGCTGCATCATTTCCCATAACCTGAACAGCAACCATTGTTACAGCCTCACACTGTGTTGGGTTAACCTTACCCGGCATAATGGATGAACCCGGCTCATTCTCAGGAATTGTGATTTCGCCAAGACCAAGACGAGGACCGCTTGCAAGCCAGCGAACATCATTTGCAATTTTCATCAAATCAGCAGCAAGTGCCTTTAATGCACCGTGTGCAAATACGATTTCATCCTTAGATGTTAATGCATGGAATTTGTTAGGTGCTGTAATGAAATCCTTACCTGTAATTTCGGAAACAGCCTTTGCAACCTCAGTATCAAAGCCTGCCGGAGCATTAAGACCCGTACCTACTGCAGTTCCGCCGAGTGCAAGTTCTTTAAGTTCAGGAAGAGCAATCTGTAAAAGCTTCTTATCCTTTTCAAGAGAGCTTCTCCAACCGCTGATTTCCTGTGAAAATGTAATAGGAGTTGCATCCTGAAGATGAGTTCTTCCGCTCTTTACGATGCCCTCATGCTCTTCCTCAAGTCTTTTGAAAGTAGCAATAAGTGTATCAAGTGCAGGTAACACCTTATCTTCAACACCAAGCACTGCAGCAATACTCATTGCTGTAGGGAAAGTGTCATTTGAACTCTGGCTCATATTAATATCATCGTTCGGATGAAGAAGCTGTGCACCGGCGATCTCATTACCTCTGTTGGCAATAACCTCATTGGCATTCATATTGGACTGTGTGCCCGAGCCTGTCTGCCATACAACAAGCGGAAAATGCTCGTTAAGCTCGCCTGCCATAACCTCATCACAAGCCTTGGAAACAGCAGCTAATTTTTCATCAGTCATTTTCTCCGGCTTTAATTTGTTGTTTGCAATTGCAGCCGCCTTTTTTAACACACCGAAAGCGTGTGTTATTTCTCTTGGCATTGTTTCAATACCAACACCGATTTTGAAATTATTGTGGCTTCTTTCGGTCTGCGCAGCCCAATACTTGTCTGCCGGAACCTTAACCTCTCCCATTGAATCATGTTCAATACGATATTCCATTTTTTTGCCTCCTAAAACAAAACTTAAATAAGTAAAATAGTTCAACTTATATATTATATATTTTTATGTGTAAATAATCAAGTACCCTTGTTAAAAAAATAACAATCGTCAGCATAAAGAATCATTTTCACAAATTTCCATTTTTTCACCTAACATACAGATACCAAAACCCATTGAGAAAAATCCCAATGGGTAATATGGATAATCAGTTAGATATCAAGCTCCTCATAGCTTGCTTTAAGAATTTCATAGCAATTATGAAGCTTTTCAATCTCCTCGTCACGAAGGTTAAGCGGAAGGATTTTTCTTACACCGTTTCTGTTAACGTATGCAGGCAATCCAAGATATACATCACGCATACCATACTCACCGTTAAGTCTTGAAGAAACAGTGATAACGCTGTTTTCATCGCCGAAAATAGCCTTTGTAATTCTTACAAGTGACATACCGATTCCGTAATAGGTTGCACCCTTTGCCTTAATAACCTCTGCTCCTGAGTTTTTAACTTTTTCTATGATATTGTCAATATCTTCACGCTTATATTCATTCTTGAAATGCTCGTCATTCAAGAATTCCTCAACATTTTTTGTTGAAAGATTAAGCTGACTGAACGGAACAAACTCACTGTCTCCGTGCTCACCGATAACATAGCCGTGCACACTGTGAGGGTCTGCCTGGAAATATTCACCGATTAAGTAACGAAGTCTTGCAGTATCAAGAGTAGTACCTGAACCGATAACCCTGTTAGCAGGGAAACCTGAAAGCTCATATGTAATTCTTGTCATTACATCAACAGGGTTACTTGCAACAAGGAAAATACCATTGAAGCCGCTTGCAACAATTTTTGAAATGAAAGATTTAAAAATGCCCACGTTTTTGTTAAGAAGATCAAAACGGGTCTGACCGGGCTGTCTGCTGCCTGCACTTGCAGTGATAACAACAAGATCCGCATAAGCACAATCCTCAAAAGAACCTGCTCTGATTTTCATATGAGAACCCGAAAAGCAAAGTCCGTGGTTAAGATCCATTGCTTCGCCTCTTGCTTTGTCCTCATTAACATCAATTAGAATAAGCTCGTTGCAAAGATCGGAATTCAGAAGTGCATAAGCATAGCTCATACCTACCATTCCGCATCCAACAAGAGCAACTCGTCTGTTTGCCATAATCTCTTCTCCTGCTTTGTTAATTTTTTAACATTATTTTACTAATATATGCGTTTAAAGTCAATATCATTTTTCTACAAAGTTTTACACTTTGGTATTTTCTATTTTGGCTATTTTGAAAGTCATAATTTTTTGAGGAATTTTTCGGAAGTTTATTTAGAATTTTAAGTCAGCAAAAAGCTCATAAAAATTACAGCCAATTTTGTTTTTCATTCAACAAATTACAGTATAAAAAGGTATTCCGCAAAATTCACGAAATAGCTTTTTACATAGCTAAATTGTTAAACCCAATTTATATGCTTCTTCAATTTTCTCTATTCCCTCAGCCGTATTATCAATATCACCGATTTCAAACACTCCGCCGCAGAGCACCCTGCCAAGACTGTTCCAATGCATATGCTTCATAAGATTGTCATACCAATATGTGCTTTCATCAAAACCATGACCTTCTGCCGCCATAAGAAGTATACAATCTTTCTTCGGATTCGCAAAATTCTCATTGCATTCCGCAACGGCAAAAAGTCTGTCAAATGCACATTTAAGCTGACCGCTTACTGTCCAATAATAGAGCGGTGATGCAAGAACTACAACATCTGCCTCTCTGTAAGCAGGATAGATTTTAAGCATATCGTCCTTTTGAACACAAGGGCTGTTGAAATTCTTACCGCCCTTACAGCAGCCAAGACAGCCATGGATATCCATATTCTGCAACTCAAAGCATATTACCGCATTGCCCGCTTCTTCTGCACCCTTGGTAAATGCCTTAATCAAAGAAACAGTATTTCCCTTCATCCTTGGACTTCCGTTTAAAACAACTATTTTCTTATTCATAAATTCACCTCATTGACTGAAATTTATTTTGTGGTATAATTGTATCACAAACCAGATAATAGTAAAGTACGCACATTTAAGTAATATACTATCATTAAAGAAAGTGTGAATATTATGATAAATAGCAGTATTGCAAATGCCGATTTTGAAGATACAGGTTTCAGTTATACACTGTCACTCATAAGCGGAAAATATAAAATGGTAATTTTATACTGCCTGATGGAATATAAGGTTGTTCGCTTCAATGAACTGCAAAGGTATATTAAAACCATTTCATATAAAACATTGAGTGAAAATCTAAAAGGACTTGAAAAAGACAAATTAATTCACAGAAAGGAATATCCGCAAATTCCGCCAAAGGTTGAATACAGCCTAACGGAAAAAGGAAAATCCCTTGTCAAGGTTTTGGATGAGCTTTGTATCTGGGGAGAACAAAACAGATGATAACGCACAACAGGGATACTGTGAAATTCACAGTATCCCTGTTTAAGCATTCAATAATGAACAATACATTTTAGTCTAACAAAGTTGTTCCATAGGAATTATCTATTGCACAAAGCCATTTTCCGTTTACATTTCTATAAACATATGTTGCTCTTCTGTCCATAGAATAATCCGATGTATCCTTATTCTCAGCATCAAGAAGTGTTTGAGATAAAACCAACACCGTATCGCCCGCTTCAAGCATAAGCATATTTCCCTGAGTCGGCACAACACTGTTTTTGAAATACTCGGCAATTTTTATAAATGCCTTCTTTATTGCTTCTTTACCCTTTGCTTCAAGTCCCGGTTTAACAACAAGTACGGCATCATCCGTATAGAATTCCATTAAATCATCAAATCGTTCTTCCTTAATTGCTTTGTCTGCCTGTGCAATTAAATCTTTTATTTCCGTATTCATAATCAATCTCCTTATTCTTTCGAAATAACAGCACAGCATAAACTTATCAATAAAAATCAAACCGCTTTGATGTATCCCGCAGGAAATCAGCATATCACCGCTTCTGCGTATTTCAGGCTGCTTTTCGTTGATATTTTCTTCCTCCTTTAAATTACTGAACCCATTTAAAATCTCATTAACGTATCAAATTATATTCTAATTGTTTATGCAAGGCTTGTCAAGTTATCTTGACTATTTCAGTTTTCCATGCTTCTTCAAAGTTTGTCCTTAAATACACATAACAAAAAGTTATTATCATAGCAATACAGCAATCAAATAACAGAAAGTGCTCTTGCACCGAATCTGTTCGGACATACAATCTTCTCAGATTGCCGGATACCGCATAATTTGGAAAAATTTATGGAGCAAAATAAATATATCAAATATTGAAACTTGCGGTTATGCGCTTTTAAGAATATAATATAATAGAGAATTTAATTGAAATGGAGAAATCTTTGAAAACAATCGATTCAATTTACAAACAGCTTCCGAACGTGCTGTTACCCTGGTACAAACAAAATGCACGCCAACTTCCTTGGCGAAAGAACACCGACCCCTATCACGTCTGGCTTTCGGAGATTATGCTGCAACAAACACGTGTAGAGGCAGTATGGACATACTATCTTCGCTTTTTGGAACAGCTCCCCGACATCCGTGCCTTAGCCGAAGTGCCTGAAAATCAACTGTTCAAACTATGGGAAGGACTTGGCTATTATAACCGTGCACGCAATCTGCAAAAAGCAGCACGCATAATTGAAACACAATATGGCGGGCGTTTTCCAAATCAATATGAGGACATCCGTGCTCTGCCCGGCATCGGACCATACACTGCAGGTGCCATTGCTTCCATCTGTTTTAACCAACCTTATGCTGCTGTAGACGGCAATGTACTGCGCATTATCACACGTATAACGGAAAACAATGCACCAATCGACTGTATGCAAACAAAAAACAAAATTGCCGAACAGCTTGAAAAGATATATCCGAAAGACGATTGCGGACAGTTTACACAAGCATTAATGGAACTGGGTGCAACGGTTTGTACACCCAAGTCACCAAAATGCACCGAGTGCCCGGCAAATGGTTTCTGCCTTGCATATGCCAATGGAACGGTACTGCAATATCCGGTTAAACAGCCGAAAAAGGATAAACGGTTGGAAGAACGCACAGTCTTTTTATTGCAATGCGGAGACAGCTATGCCCTAACTAAACGCACGGAGAGCGGTTTGCTGTCCGGATTGTGGCAGCTGCCGAATGTTCTCGGCAAAATGGATGTTGATTACGCATTGCATACCGCCGATTCCTTTGGTGTTCAGCCTGTGGAATTATATAAACAGATTCACCGTGTGCACATCTTTACACACATAAAATGGCAGATGACCTGTTACCATATTTTATGTGCCCAAAAACCATCTGATTTTGTCTGGGCAACCGCACAGGAGCTTCAAACCACCTATGCTCTGCCGACTGCATTCCGTATGTTTTTTGAAGCCCTTAATGAAACCAAAACAGAAAGCAGTTAACGAATAAAAAAAAGATGCAGGAAAGCTGTAAAAATTACAACACGCCATCTCAAATTTTGGTAACAACAATATATATTATCACTCATTATAAAATCACAGGCAACAGTATCATACTGCTGCCTGCTTTTACTTTAATTATTTATCAAAACACATTGCCTCTTCACAGCATCAATATACCTAAATGTGTTGTCATCTTTTGGTCTTCCTCTCTTTACAACAACCCAACAATCTTTTTCTTTTTATAATTTTTCTCAAGCCATAATCGTAGTTCATCACGATTTTCAGCATTTAATAGTTTAACCAGCAGCATTTATTTTCCTTTAAATTACAAACCATATTTTACAAATCAATTATATCATAATGAAGAAATATATACAATATTGTTCCGGGATTTGGAGATAAAGTGCGGTATGTGTTGTATTGCAAAAAAGCAAAACTACGTTTATTTATCCCCATTTTCCAATACCTTCTGCCGAAGAAAGGAGTTAATGAATTCGGCAGAAGGCTGATTATGTTTATGTTTAACACAAACAATATCAATTACTTTCTTGCAAGACCTCTTGATTCCATAAGATATTCATCCGAAGCCGGGAAATGCTGAATATAATCAAGCACAAGTGTTGCGCTCTTATTCTTTACCACTGAAATTGATGCATGTGTAACAGAAGCCGTAACCTTCATATCATAATCGGCTTCAACAATCTTCTGTGTTGCCGTGTCAATTTTAACAACAGCTGTACCGTCTGCATAAACAACTCGGCAGTTCTGGGCTGTATCACCCTCTGCCCAAGAAAGCAGTTCTATGGCTTCAACAGTTTCATCAATAGGACCAAGTGCATTGAACATATTTCCCTGTGCATCAAGTCCTTTATGGCTCATATTGCAATCCTGAGGAATAAGCGTAAGCGTAATTGTTCCGTCGCCGTTATCTGCAACCGAACATTTTTTAATATCTTCAGCTTTAAGACGGGATGTTAAAAGAGGTTCATTATACTCATCAACATCATACTGAGGATCTCTGTTTGATGTTGGCGGAAGTCCGTTAACATTAGGTTTGAATATGTTTGAAACTATTGTTGGACCAAGCTTTGTAATAACAGCATTTTCTTTTCCTTCAATAAGAATAGCTGTTGGTATAAGCTCTTCGTCACCTAAAAATGCATAGAATCCATAGCATCATTAAGCTCTGTTAAATCGTCAAATGCTTTAATAACCGAATCCATTGCCTGTGTTTCCGCAGAACAGGAAGCATAAAAATCAAGAATGGACATTAAATCTGTATTGAATGCGTCATAAATGCTCATATCAAGAGATTTTTTCGGATATTTATCTTCAAAATCCTTAACCATATCAGCAAAGGTTTCAGCATTTGCCTCATCGGCAATTCCCTTAACATAAAGCTTTAATGCATCATACATTTCCATATTTTCAGTAACTGCTTGGGAAGCCTTAACTGAATCCGAAAGCTGACTGTATGCATTATCAATGACAGCACATTCGTCAAAAAACGCTGCTGTTTCACTCGGCGCAACCTCTCTGTCACCATATCTTTCAGCAATTTCTTTAAGCATGGAATTGAATTGCTGCTCCATAAGCTCATCGCATCTGCTGTTTAAAGCCTTAGCCTGATTATATTTTTCATTACCAAAGAAGTGTGCAATATCTTTTTCGGTATAGCTTGAAATGCCATTCAATGCAGTTACGGCTTTTCTTCTTATCAATGAAAGCTGATCAAATGAATATTCATCAAGATTGGTGTTAAGAAAATCCTCTGTAAAGGTTAAACCAAAGAGTGAGAAGGCACCATATGCAGTTGTGTCTGTTACATTTAGAGTGCTTTCTCTATAAGAGGTATATGCAGATGTTGTTCTGTTATATGTAATAATGAATTGATTATTCTGATATTGAATACTTTCCGTAAGATCATCAACCGCTGCATATTCAAAAAGATATGCTTTTTTTACAACAATATATTTTGTATAGCTGCTTGTACTTACTGAGCCGTTATTAAAATATGTTAAAAGAATGTCATAAACATTCTTATTCTTAACTGCGTCTTCTCCCATTATCTTTGTAAGATCGGCAGTTATTTTTTCAACAGCATTTTCAATTTTAGGGTAATCTTCCTTGTGTTTTGAAAACAGAAAATCTATAAGATAAACAAACTTTCTTTCTGCATCAAGAATACTTTGGTTCATATCATCAACCAATGTCATTTTGTTTCCATCAAGAAATGCTGTTTCCGGTATATTTAAAACAGTTTCATTTTCAAAGCTTGCTGAAAACTCTTTCAATGCGGTATTGTAATCCTGCCAATCGTAATACTCATATGCATCTGTATAATTGGCAAGTGCCTTATCATAAACTGCCTTGCTGTCTAAAATACCCTGATATGTAGGTTCACCTATAAATACCTTATATTTTTCTGCCGCAGCATCAAGAAGCACTTTAACCTCGGCAAGCTCTTCCTTTGTAAATTCATATGCATCATCTGCATACTTTTCAACTGATTTAACAGCCGCTGCATATTCAGGTGCCTTATTATAGTTGAATGAATCTGCATAAAACCGATTATATTTATCATAATCGTCATGTGAATTCTCAACACTCTCTTTTTGAACCTCAACATAAGAGTTGTAAAGTTTATCTGCAGCATCAAGCTTTTCCTTAAGCCTTTCAAGAGCAGCAAGATCAAAATCCTCAATATTTTTACCGCTGATTTCAATACCTATTGCATCAACAGCATTAACATATTCCTTTGTCTTAAACACAAGTATACCATCAAGATAAGCCTGTGCTGCTTCAATGCTTACATCATTTCCGAGAAGCTTTTTAATATTTTCATCCGAAACAGCACCTGCCGCATCTATTATCTTCTGTCCGTTTGTTTCTATGTTCTCAAGCGCACCGTCAGGCAAAGCATCATAGCCTGATGATAAAACATCAGCAGAAAACATTTCGGCAAAATCCTTGAATACTGCTGTTGATACATTACCGGCAGCTTTTTCGGGTTTTGTGCTGTAATTACTTGACGAACCTGTTTGAGTATAGGTATAAACAGCAGCCTTTTCTTCTGCCATATCCGGAACATCCGAAGCATTGCTGTATTCACCCAGAATTAAATTAATATTCTGATTTACAGTGAATTTATAAGCAAGACTGCTTGTATATGCAGAAATTGTTCCGTTACCGCAGATATTACCGATAGCTTTATTCATCGCTGTGGTATAATCACTGCCCATTGCAGCTTTAAGATTCGTATCAACAGCCTTAACAGCATCACCGTAACGCTTTTTCTCAGAGTTATCTATGATATTATAGAAAGCCTCTGAAGCGGCACGGATATCGCCATCTTCATTATCTGTTGCCATATAATCTCTTGTTGCCACTTTAACATAGTTATTTGCATCAACAACATAACTTTTCTGAAGTGCAGTGGCCAGTGCCTGGTAATTCTCATCAAGTCCGTCATAAATTTTAATATCATCTGCGGCAAGTGCGGTTAAGCCAACCGTTACAGATGATAAAATCATCAGAACTGAAAGAAAAACACTAAGTAGTTTCTTCGTACTGCTCATACTTTAAGTTCCTCCTCTGTATTTTCGCTGAAATATGTAAACGAAGTTTAATAAAATGTTAACACTTCCACATAAATTTCAGATAAACTATTGTTAAACTGAAAAACAAATTTCAAGAAATAAAGTTTACTTTTAGTTTACTTTATGCTATATAATAAATTAAGAAATCATCTAATTTTAGATACAGGAGATTTAATATGTTCAGTATATTGCTTGTTGAAAATGATTTGGAATCACAGGAATTAATCCGTCTTTTTTTACAGCATAAAAGATTTTCTGTTATATGTGCATCAAACTGTGAGGATGCCTATTCTCTTCTTGATGAACATTATGTAAGTATGATTATATTGCACAGAACACCCTCTCTTAAAAATGCCGATCTTTTCATGGAAACAAACAAAAACATCGGCTGTGATATACCTACTTTAGTTATATCGGAAAGTGCTGCACTGACCGATATGCAGGAGGCTTTTAAAAACGGTGCAGATGATTATATGATTAAACCCATCAGACATAATGAGTTGCATCTCAGAATTCAGGCAATACTAAGAAGAACAAAGCAGGTATACAAAAAGACTCTTCATATAGGCGAGTCTGTACTTGACTACAATTCACTGACGATTTCACTTCCTATCGGAAGAAAGATGTATGATATTGTTCTCCCGCAAAAAGAATTTCACATCTTATTTCTTTTGTTAAGCTATCCAAACAGAATTTTCACACGCCAGCAGATTATGAACGAAATCTGGGACTTCAACACGGAAAGCAATGAAAAAACGGTTGATGTTCATGTAAACAGACTTCGTAACAAGCTAAAAAACAACAAGGAATTTGAAATTGTTACAATCAGAAATGTAGGCTACAAAGCAATGATTAAAAAAACAGCAAAAGGCAGCAGATAAATATACTTTTTTAATATAGGAGGTTTAGGTTTATTGTGTTTAATGTATTGGTTATTGAACAAAATCTTGATTTAAAAGATTCAATATGTGCTTTTTTTACAAAGCACAACTATAAAGTGACTTCTGCTTTTGATATTTACGAGGCAAAAAAAGAGCTTGAAAAGCATTTTATTGATATTTGTATAATTGATATAGACACAAATAACGGAATTAATGACATTGATTTTTTAAGGGAACTTGAAATCCTTGAGTATCATATTCCTGCAATTTCTATTTTAACGGCAACAGATATAAAAACAAAAGCAGTCTGTTATGATTACGGAGCAGATGCAGTGCTTCCGAAGCCCATTGATTATGAAGATGTTCTTTTGGTTTTAAAATCCATTCTGCGCTGCTCTATGAAAGCAACTTCAGATGTTATACGATTTGGAAATACAACTGTTACTTACAGCAGTTTATCTGTAAGTTATATAACAGAAAAGAAAAATCAAATTGTAGCACTTCCGCCTAAAGAGTTTTATCTGTTATATATGCTTCTGCGTTCGCCAAACAGAATATTTATAAGGCAGCAGATTATGGATGAAATATGGGATTATGACTGTGAAAGCGATTATAAAACAGTTAATACACACATAAACAGACTAAGAAAAAAATTTAAAAACCATCCTGATTTTGAAATCATCACAATTAAGAATTTGGGTTACAAAGCAATATTAACCGGAAATAAAAACAGGTAGGGGATACTGCATAATATGCAGTATCCCCTACCTCAAATTTTGGTGACAAACAATATATAAATATTGCTTTATAAAAAATCACAGGCAACAATTTCAAACTGTTGCCTGCTTAATTTCAGTTATTTTTCAAAGCTGTTCAGTTTTTTATAACAAAGATTTCTGAAAACTTGAAAATATTTTCTCACATTATCCTGACCGATCACATAAATATTGGGCATATAGCTCATTCTCTTTCGAGAATACTTTATCCGCTCAATACCATTATCAAACGCTGTATGATTGCTTAAAACAACTTCAACGTTATGCTTTTCTGTCTGCTCAATAAAATAATCCAAAGACTTCATATAGACAACAATACTATACAAATCCATTGGAGGAGCAGAACCACCCCATAATGCAGCTTTATACTCTTTACCATTTTCTGATACATCAAAGATATAGCTTAACCCGCCCGGAGTATGCCCGGGTGTTTCAAACACATAAATTGATTTGTTGCCAAGACTTATAACATTTCCGTCCTGAATATAAACATCAATATCAAAATCTTTTAATATATCAGCCCTCAATGGATTGTTCTGCCAAAAATCATCGTCCGTTTTAGAAAGATATGTTTTTGCTCCGTAATTTTCAACAATCCATTTTCCGCAACCTGTATGGTCAAGATGTCCATGTGTTAAAACTAACTTTTTAATATCATCAGGATTCCAACCAACATCTTTAATGGCAGAAACAATAGCATTGAATGCCTCTTCGCAAGGCCATATTGCATCAATCACAATCAAACCTTCATCTGATTTCAAAACAAAGCAGTTTGTTTCTTTTTGAGCGACAATCAGCAAATCATCAAAAATCAACGAATGGATAAAATAAGACATATCCTCCATTGCTTTAAACGAATCTTTTGTAATCATCGGTTTATCTAATAAATTCATTTTATATACTCCTTTAATGTTTCGTTTGCAAAACATCATACAGAGTATGAATTCATCAAATCCTTTTTAATTTTTTGATGAATGATTTTTCTCTGCACAATGTTCATCTTTCATTTGTACAGAGTATATTCGGTTTTTAGGTGGCTTTGTCCAAAATGTTTTC
>CAJTMQ010000021.1:22340-22993 GCA_910577215.1 uncultured Eubacterium sp.
AATAATAAATCCTAAATTAGTTATATTTCTTTTTTCATACAGATTGAATCAGGCATATTTTTATACTGACCATAATTAGGAATGACTTCATATCCAATTTTTCTGTATAAAGCCATTGCCGAAACAAGCGGTTCTCCACTTTCTAATATTAAATATTTGTAACCTTTTTCTTTGGCTCTTGCTTCTAATTGCTTCATTAACTTTTTAGAAATACCTTTGCCTCTATATTTTTCCTTTATAAAAACTCTTTTAACTTCAGCACATTCTTTATCATATTTTTTGAAAGCAGCACATGCGATTGGAGCACTATTATCATATATAATTATTACATCGTGAATATCATCAAGACTATTATATGGAATATATTCAGCACGATTTTCTTCTCCACCAACAAGATTATTTAGAAAACTGTCCAATAAATGACATAATTCTATAAAATCATAATTGCTGCCGTCTGTATATTCAAAGTGCATAATTTCCTCCAAAGAATTTAATAGTAGTATTATACTATTTATTTTAATAAATGTAAACAATGTACTCTCTCGAAAGTCTCTCACCTAAACGCTCCCAATTGCTCTCGGTAGGTTTTGAGAAATGTAGATTTTTAGGTCTCTGAAAGTCTCAAAAGAAAAGATATTGAAAACAATCGGACA
>CAJTMQ010000021.1:23003-25279 GCA_910577215.1 uncultured Eubacterium sp.
TCTCAACTATCGAAAGGTACACTATACCTTTCTCCTAAAAATGCCCAGAAATCACGATTTCACGGCATTTTTAGAGTTTCGTTTCGAATCCTTCTTAGAAATTCACAAAAAGAAAAAGAGTATCAAATGATACTCTTTTTCTTTTGGCAGAGCATTGAGAAGTGTATCCGAACTTTTCTCAATATCTAATAATTTCAGTTTTAATGCATGTTCTTTATAGTTCAAGTAAAACAAAGCATAATCATCATAAAGCACAACAGCATTCACGAAATAATTTATTAACGCTTTTCGTTGTGCTTGATCTTTCAAATTTGCAACCTTTGCGTTATTGAAAAACTGTTGATATTGCTCTCTTGTGTATTTTGGTTTTGAAATTTCTTCTTGTGCTATCTGAATTTCAATATCCTTTTTCTTGCTTTCAAGTTCTTGTAATCGTTGCTTTGTTGAATCCGTAATAATGCCTTGCTCAATAGCATTCAGCATATTATCAATTTTATTTTTAGTTTTTGATAACTGCTGTTGAAGAAGTTTCAAATCTGTATTTTCAGATTCTTGAAATTCTAATAAAGCATCAATTAATTGATTAATATAATCTTCATTAGTTAGCGCTGCCACAACTACATTTAGTACAGCATCTTCAATATATTCTTTCTTTACTGCCTTTTTGTCACAACCACGCTTGCGTTTAGCATCAATACACTTGTAGTAACGATAAGTCAATCCTTGATGATTCGTTCCGCTTTCACCAACCATAAAAGATTTACATTTTCCACAATACAGTTTTGTTGTAAGGATATATTCATCATCTGCTTTGTACTTTGCTGATGCGTGTTTATTCTTTTCCAAACTTGTTTGTACTCTGTCAAACAAATCTTTGTTAATTATTGCTGGAATACCATCAGGCACAACAATATCACGAAATCTATACTCACCGATATATCTTCTGTTTGAAAGAATTTTTGAGATGATATTGATAGTGAAGCTACCGCCACAAACATTTGAAACGCCTTTGTTATTCAAATCCTCGGCAATTTCTTTCATCGTCATTCCACTATCATAAGCATTATAAATTTGAGTGATATATGGTGCAGTTTCTTCATCAATCTGAAAGTGCTGTTCATCATCAATATAATAGCCAAAGGTAACAGGACCACCGTTAAACTTACATTTCATTGCGTTTTCAGTTTGTCCACGAATAACCTTTTCTGCAAGCTCAGCAGAATAATATTCAGCCATGCCTTCAAGTACCGATTCAAGAATGATACCTTCTGCACCTTCACTTATGGCTTCAGTTGCAGATACAACCTTAACACCATTCTTACGAAGCTGAGCCTTATAGTGAGCAGAGTCATAACGATTACGAGCAAAGCGGTCAAGCTTCCAGACAATAATTACATCAAACTGATTTTTAGCACTATCCCTTATCATTTTCTGAAAAGACGGACGATTATCAGTTTTAGCAGAAAAGGCACGGTCAATGTATGTATCAACAATCGCTATATCATTGCGATTGGCAAATTCTTTGCATTCACGCAACTGACCTTCAATAGACTCTTCACGCTGATTATCACTTGAATATCTTGCATAAATTACGCCATTCATATCATCACCTCACTCGCATCTTAACGCTCTTCAAAGCAATTGTCAAATAAATTATTATATCTACTAAATCGAAATTCTGGAGCTATAATTCTAACTTAAACTAAGTTTATATCATCAAGAAACTCCGAAAAGTTATGTTCATATAAGTCACTAAATGATATACCATTTGTATCAGATAAATACTTCATAAACCTTCCAATATCACTACTAATAATTCTCTTAATATCACGAATATCTTCTAATGTTTCGATTTTGGCACATTCATCTTTTATTAAATTTAAATCTTCATGTAATTCGCTGCATTTATTTTCCCAATAGATTATATATTGATTTCTATCATGTGGATCGTAAATCTTAGCCTCAATATTTTCCACTGCAGGAACTTTGTAAAACTTTTTATCTCTATTTGAGCATACTATAAATAAAATCTTTTTCTTGAAGTCTGAAGATTTTATCAACTGTCCAACTTCATACATACAAGCACGGGATTTTAAATATTGATCGCTAATAATCATTATTACTTTATCATGATAATCTAATCCATTCATGAACTCAATAAAACTCCCCTTATAGGGAACACTTGTAGTATATCTTGATACTTCAATATATTTATAACTATCTAATTTACTACATATTATATCTGCTAAATCCGAATCCGAGTTACAATACGATAA
>CAJTMQ010000022.1:0-7487 GCA_910577215.1 uncultured Eubacterium sp.
AAATAATTTCCGCAGAGGAGTTTGATTTATATTTGCTTGACTTAACCCTGCCGGACGGCAGCGGCTATGATGTTTGCCGTACCATTAAGGAAAAGGGGGACTTACCTGTTATATTCTTAACCGCTTTTGATGATGAGGTTAATGTAGTTATGGGCTTTGATTTGGGTGCTGATGATTATATTTCCAAACCATTTCGTGTTAATGAACTTATGGCAAGAATTAAAAGCGTGCTCAGAAGGTACAACAGCGAAGCCGGCAAGAGCGGAATTCTTGAACTTCACGGCTTAAAAATTAATACCAATGAAGCAAAGGTTTATAAAAACGGCAATGAAATTGTGCTTACTGCCATGGAATACCGCCTGCTTTTGATACTTCTTAATAATAAGGGCAGGGTGCTTTCAAGAAATCAGCTTCTTGAAAACATATGGGATATAGATGGTATTTTTGTTAATGACAATACGCTTACCGTTTATATCAAAAGATTAAGAGATAAGATTGAGGATAATTCGGATAATCCGCAGATTATCAAAACAGTTCGAAAAATGGGGTATATACTGGAATGATTTTTAAATATAAAGATTATTATTACACAATAATGATATCAGTACTGCTTATTGCAGCAGGCTTTTTTGCCTTAAGCTGTATTCATTCAACAGCTGCTTTTATTTTTATTGCCATTTCACTGATTATTTTTCTGCTTTTTGTTTTTATTACATATAAAAGGATTAAAGAAGTTCATGAAATGTCCGATTATATAAGCCATATCAGCAACGGTGAATATGATCTGGATATTAAGGATAATAAAGAGGGCGAGCTGAGCATTTTAAAAAATAATTTATACAAAATTATTGTAACGCTGCGTTCGCAGCAGGAGCTGCTTTGCAAGGATAAAAATTATCTTGCCGATTCGCTTGCGGATATTTCACATCAGCTTAAAACACCGATTACATCTATAACTATGATGACGGATTTGCTCAAAAACGAAACGGATGAGGAAAAACGCCGTGAATTTACAGAGGTTATCAACAGCCAGCTTTCAAGGGTTAACTGGCTTATTGTTACGCTTTTGAAGCTTTCCAAAATAGATGCAGGTGTTATTGAATTTGAAAATACAAATGAGAGTCTTAAAGATATTCTTGATGATTCCGTAAAGCCGTTTATGCTGAGTGCGGACGTAAAGGGAATTGCTTTACATGCTGAATGCAGTGATGATATTTTTGTTGATGTGGACAAAAATTGGTATACGGAAGCAATTTCAAATATTGTGAAAAACTGCATAGAGCATACGAACGAAGGCGGTTATGTGAAGGTTCATGCTTATCAGACACCTATATTCACAAAAATCGTTATCAGGGATAACGGAACAGGTATTGCACCCGAAGATCTGCCGCATATTTTTGAACGCTTTTATCAGGGCAAAAATCATTCGGAAGCCAGTGTCGGAATAGGGCTTGCTTTAAGTAAATCAATTTTAAATAAACAGAATTCAATTATTGATGTTAAAAGTGCAGAAAACAGCGGCACTGAATTTGAGATAACATATTATAAGGTTATTGTGTGAATTTTAGGCTCTCCTTGGGGAGAGCCTTAATTTTTAATATTACAAAATTGTAATGAAAACTGTCACCATTGTGTAAGGTTAACGATTTAGAATGGCATTGTAAACGAAAGGAGAGTACATTTATGGAAATACTTAAAGTACAGAATTTAACAAAAACCTATGGTAAGGGTGACGTAATGGTAAAGGCTCTTGATGATGTTTCATTCTCAGTGCCTAAGGGTCAGTTTGTGGCAATTGTCGGCCCGTCAGGTTCAGGTAAGTCAACCCTGCTTCATATACTCGGCGGTGTTGATACTGCAACAAGCGGTCACGTTTTCATTGAGGGAACGGATATTTCAAAACTTGATGAAAATGCACTTGCAATTTTCCGCCGCAGGCAGATAGGTCTTATCTATCAGTTCTATAACCTTATTCCTATTCTTAATGTTGAGGAAAATATCACGCTTCCTATTTTGCTGGATGGACAGAGTGTTAACAAAAAGAAGCTTGATTTGCTGGTTGATTCACTTGGCTTAAAAGGCAGAGTTAAGCACCTGCCGAGTCAGCTTTCAGGTGGTCAGCAGCAGAGAGTTTCAATAGGAAGAGCGCTTATGAATAATCCTGCACTTGTGCTTGCAGATGAGCCTACAGGTAATCTGGACAGCAAGAACAGTGCGGAAATTGTTGATTTACTCAGAACAATTAACAGAGAAAATAATCAGACTGTTATTATTATCACTCATGATGACAGAATTGCTATGAGTGCAGACAGAATTATCGCCATTGAGGACGGTAAAATTGTTAAGGATGAGGTGATCAGGCAGTGAATATAGTTAGAAAGCTTACACTTCGCCATCTTAAAGAAAATAAAGGAAGAACAGTAATTACAACACTTGGCATTTGTGTTTCTGTTGCAATGATAACGGCAGTGTTTGTAAGCATTGCATCCTTTTTGAATTTTTACGGTGAGGCAACCATTTTTGAGGGCGGAAATAAACATGCCGAATTTTCCGACTTAACACAGGAACAGGTTAACGCTCTTAAAGCAGACGACAGAATTGATATTGTTGGTTCCTATATCGATCTTCCCGAGGATGAAACAGATTTTAAATTAATAGAACGTACCTCGGATAATACAGGTATCGGCGGCTTTCTCTCAGGTGATGAGAATTATTTAAAGCAGATGATTACCTGCAATCTGGACGGCACAGTTCCGAAAAACGAAAAAGAAATTGCCGTTGAGCAAAGACTGATTGAAAAGAATAATCTGGACTGGAAAATCGGTGATGTGGTTTCTATTCCCGTTGGCGAAAGATATTTCATCGAAAACGGTGAAAGGTATGGCGCAGGCGGTGTATACCACACAGGTGAGGAATTTGACCAGAAAGAAATAAGGCAGTTTAAAATTGTTGGTATTCTCCACGAAAACAACCCAACATACTATTCAGCCAAAATCCTTCGCGGATTAAGCACTGAGGAAAAAAGAAACATTGTTAATGCAACAATAACTCTGAAAAATGTAAATTACAATTCACGCAATGTGGTTGATGACATTGCAAGAGTAATCGGCTTAGAGGTTGGTTCCGATGTTTATAATATAAACAGGGATTACTTTGATTCAAAGCTTGCAATTGATCCTGAAGGTTTGATTGCAACAATGCTTCTTCCTATGGGTTTAATTGTTCTTGTAATCATTATTGCGGCATCCGTAACACTTATTTACAATGCTTTCAGCATGTCCCTTTCCGAAAGAACAAGGTATCTCGGTATGCTTGGCAGTGTAGGTGCAACAAGAAAACAGAAAAAGCAGTCTGTATATTATGAAGGCTTTATTCTCGGCTTAATCGGCATTCCGCTCGGAATAATCGGCGGTATCGTAGGTATATCAATTACGCTCAGCACTGTGGGCAGCAGAATTGTTGCAACAGGTATGCTTATGGGCGTTGATGATTCAGGAATTAGCATGAATGCCGTTGTACCTGTTTGGGCAATTGCTGCAATTGTTGTTTTCAGTGCACTTACAATCTTTATTTCCTCTGTGATTCCTGCTAAAAAGGCTTCCGCAATTACACCTGTAGAAGCATTGAAGCAAAGCAATGAATTCAAGGTTAAGGCAAGAAGTCTTAAATCACCTAAGTATATCCGCACAATTTTCGGTTATGAGGGTGAACTGGCACATAAAAATCTTAAACGAAACGGCAGAAAATCAAGAGTTATCACAGCTTCAATTGCTGTTTCCGTTATACTGTTTTTAAGTGTTAATTACTTCTGCAATGGATTCACGCAGCAAGCTTCATTAGAGTCAAATGCTCCTTATCAGATTTATTTACAGTCAGATTATGACCATAAGGAAGAAATGACGAAAAATGTTATGGATTTAGACGGCGTTGACGCTGTTTACAGTGTGGAATATGATATGTTCTATATTGGCGGTAAATACAGTACAGATGCAGCAGAGGCTATTGACAATAAAGAGGTTTTGACCTCAAGATATAAAAATTTATTTAACAGCCATAAAACTCTTTTTGTGAATTTGATTGAAGATGAGGATTTCAATGCACTCTGTGCTGCAAACGGAATTGACTATAAGGAATACTATAAAGGCAATCTTGATATGGTTCTGCTTAATAATACGAATCATAAAAACGGCGGAGCCAAGGTGTTCAACGAAAATGCAATTGGCAAAAATGTAGCACTTGAATATGGTGAAAACGAAAAACTCATTTTTACTGTTAAGGATTTTGTGGCTTATGACAGCAATAATTATCTGTTTGACCTGAATTCTAAAAACACAATAAGTGCCTTTTTGCCTGTAAGTGAATATTTTAAATGTGCTTCTGATTTTAAATCAATCAAACTTGGTATAGAAACAACAAATCATGAAAAGACTTATGAGGATATAAATAATATGCTTGAAGCAAATTATGCTGATTCGGATTCTGCGGCATTTGTTGTTGATATTGCTGAGCAGACAGAGGTAATGAATACGATTGCTTTTGTTCTTAAGGTATTTATTTACGGCTTTATTACTTTAATTACAATGATAACTATTGCCAATATCATAAACACAATTTCAACCAGTATGGCATTAAGACGCAAGGAGTTTGCAATGCTTAAATCGGTTGGTGCAACGCAGAAGGGCTTTTATAAAATGGTTTGCCTTGAAAGCCTTTTCTATGGGCTTAAAGCACTTGTATTCTCACTGCCGATCAGTATTCTTGTAAGCTATGGAATGAATTGTGCCATGAGCTCAGACAGCTTCCCGTTTGAACTGAATTACCTTATGTATGGTTGCGTAATACTTGCCGTGTTCCTGATTATCGGATTTTCAATGCTTTATTCCGTAAAGAAAATAAAAAAAGATTCAATAATCGAAACACTCAAGCAGGATATTACCTGATTAAGGAGGCAGCAAAATGAAAAAAATTATTGGTATAGGAATTGCAGTTGTGGTTATTTCGGCAATAGCCTGTGTTGGTTTGAAACTGAATTCGGATGCAGGTTATTATTACACGCAGATAGATAACAGTATGTCGGAACAGATTACTTCAGACGGCGGAGTGATTGATTTTAATGGCGGTATGAGTTATTCATATACACTTCCTGCCTATAACGAGAAGGGCGAGAAAAAGGACATTAAATTCGGAACAGAAAAGGAATTAAGAGAAGGTGCTTTTATTTGCTTAACTGTAAAACCTGTTCAAGGAGTTGTTGATTGGAAAGAGGTTCAGTATGATGAGCTTCCTCAGGCTGTGCAAAGTAATTATACAGCTTCTTAAATTTTTGTATGCTTGTGTAATGTCCGCTGTTTTTGCAGGATGTTACCTGAGTAATAAAACCCCTAATCAAAAAATCAAAAGGTCTTCCTTTTTACAAGGAAGGCCTTTTGATTTTGTTGCAAATAATACTTGTCTATGTACCATTTGATATGGTAAAATAAAAACATAAATTTGATAAAGAGGTATTCGATATGGAGAAAATAGCGGCTTTTGAAAAGGTAAGCTTTGAGCAGTTTGAAAAGGACTGGATGAAAAACTTTCCTGAAACTACAGATGTTAAAGCAGTTTATGATGCAATTAAAATGCCTAAAAGAGCAACAACAGGCTCTGCGGGATATGATTTTTTTGCACCTGCCGACATAACACTTGAAAAGGGCAAATCCGTTCTTATTCCGACAGGCATCCGCTCTAAAATCAATGATGGATGGGTGCTTAAAATCTATCCGCGTTCGGGTCTTGGCTTCAAGCACAGAGTACAGCTTGATAACACGGTCGGCATTATTGATGCGGATTATTATAATTCGTCAAATGAAGGACATATTATGATTAAGCTTTCGTGCGATGCTCACGATGACGGACACACCGTTGAATTAACGGGCGGTGACGGCTTTGCTCAGGGTATCTTTCTTCAGTTCGGTATAACCTTTGATGATGATACAGATGGCGTTCGTAACGGCGGCTTCGGCTCAACTACACAGAAATAACAGTTAAAATTTTATAAATCAAATGGCTTTTTTCAGTCGATTTATACATAATTTGATAAAATGCTTGACTTTTTAGTATTATTTGTTTATAATCTTGCTCGGAATATAAAAGAAGTATTCAAATACCCCTGACAGAGGTCGGAGGGAGGGAATTAAGTGAGCCAGGTTAAAATCAAAGATAATGAGACTCTTGACAGCGCACTTCGCCGCTTTAAGCGTCAGACTTCTCGTGATGGTATTATTCAGGAAGTTCGCAAAAGAGAGCATTATGAAAAGCCATCAGTTGCTCGTAAAAAGAAGAGCGAGGCTGCTCGTAAAAGAAAGTATAAGTAAGCTAAACAGCCTACATATGAGAGTACATATTGTACTCTCATTTTTTTGTTTGGCAAAGAAATAAAAAGCCGCAATCTCGGATTGTGGCTTTTTATTGATTAAAAGGGTATCTATTTGCGGATGTCATTTATGATTTGCTGAATGTGATTTAACTGTTCATTTGTTAATCCTGTTGAATTCAGTTCGCGATTGTTTTCTCTTCCAAGCAGATAATCAGTTGATACGGAAAATAAATCAGCAAGTGCTTCAAGCATTTCAATTGAAGGCTGTATATTGTTGTTTTCCCAGTTTGATATGGTTTGCTTTGTAAGCCCCAGGCGTTTTGCAAGCTCAACCTGATTGAAACCGTTAAGCAATCTGAGTTCTTTGATTTTTTCGTTAAGCATTTTATGCAACTCCGTCAATTATTACAATACTATGATAATAGTTTTGCTTGACAATGTAAAAATACTATGGTATTTTAATAATTGACCTTAGTCAAAAAATAAAATGCTTAAATGTAAAGGAGAAAGAATATGTTTTGTAAAAATTGCGGAGCAGAAACGAATGAAAATGCAGCAGTATGCTTAAAATGCGGAGCTAATGCAAATACAGGCAATAGCTTTTGCAAAAACTGCGGTGCGGCTGTTTCCCAAAATGCAGCTGTATGTTTAAACTGCGGTTCGGCAATCAGTAATCAGAATATCGCGAAAGGTTCAAAATCAAAAATGGCAGCGGGTTTGTTAGCGATTTTTTTAGGCTATCTCGGTGTTCACAATTTCTATCTTGGGTATACCAAAAAGGCTGTTATTCAGTTGCTCGTATCCCTCTTAGGAGCGTTCCTGTTCGGTCTCGGTCCGCTTGCAATGTCAATATGGGCAATTGTTGAGGCTGTTAATATTTTCCAAGGCAAAATAACAGATGCAGACGGTAACACACTTTCTGAATAAAATTTAACAGATTAAATTATTAAAGGCAGTTTGTTAACTGCCTTTTTAATTTATCTGCTTGTTTAATACATGTTTATATTGACTTGAACGGTAAATTAGATTAATATATTCACTGGTGGTAAATATGAAAAAAATACTTGTTTTAAACGGTCCTAATCTGAATATGACAGGCATCAGAAAAAAGAATGTTTACGGCGGTGAA
>CAJTMQ010000022.1:7500-24870 GCA_910577215.1 uncultured Eubacterium sp.
AGATTAATGATGAACTGAAAATCTACGGCAAGGCACAGGGTGCAAAGGTAAGCTTCTTTCAGTCCAATCACGAGGGAGAGATTATTGATGCCATTCACGAAAGTCGTGATTTGTTTGACGGCGTTGTAATCAATGCCGGTGCGTATACTCATTATTCCTATGCCATTCGTGATGCCATAGAAGCAGTTCAGGAATATACACCTTTTGTGGAAGTTCATATGAGCAATATCCATGAACGGGAGGATTTCAGAAAAATATCCGTTATAACAGATGTGTGTGTGAAGCAGATTTGCGGTTACGGTAAGGATAGTTACAAAATGGGTATTGATTTATTAATGGAAATATTATAAAATAAACAGGTAAAAAACAATTAACTATTACGGAGGTATAATTTTATGGTATCAGCAGGTGATTTCAGAAACGGCGTAACTTTTGAAGAGGACGGCAACGTTCTTCAGGTTATCGAGTTTCAGCACGTTAAGCCTGGTAAGGGTGCTGCTTTTGTTAGAACTAAAACTAAGAATGTAATTACAGGTGCGGTTACTGAAAAAAGCTATAATCCATCAGCAAAATTCCCAACAGCTTTTATCGAAAGAAAAGAAATGGTTTACTCATACAGTGATGACGGTCTTTACTATTTTATGGATCAGGAAACCTTTGATATGGTTCCTGTTGCGGAAGCTGATTTAAGCGATAACTTCAGATTTGTTAAGGAAAACGATGTTTGCCGCATCCTTTCATACAAGGGTAAGGTTTTCGGTGTTGAGCCGCCGACATTTGTTACACTTGAGGTTACAAAAACCGATCCCGGCTTCAAGGGCAATACAGCAACCAATACACTTAAGCCTGCAACACTTGAAACAGGCGCAGAAATCCGTGTTCCGCTCTTTATCAACGAGGGAGATTCTATCCGCGTAGACACAAGAACTTGTGAATATATGGAAAGAGCATAATTTAAAGGAGTAAATGATATGAATACTGTTGAAAGTCTTGGATACCTTAAGGGTTTATTAAATGGTCTTGGCATTGACGATGACAAAAAGGAAGCAAAGGTTTTCAAAGCAATCATTGAGGTGCTTGAAAACATTATTGATGACGTTGATGATGTTTATGAAGAAATTGACGCTGTTGAAGAGCAGGTTGATGCAATTGATGAGGATCTTGCTGATGTTGAAGCATTCCTTGATGATGATTGTGATTGCGGATGTGACTGCGATTGTGATTGTGACGATGAGTGTGAATATGAATTGGAATGTCCTTCCTGCGGCGAAACAATTGTTGTTGATGAATGCACAATTGATGAAGGCGGCATTGAGTGCCCGTCCTGCGGCGAATATCTTGAATTTGAGATAGACGAAGATGAGGACGAGGAATAATTAATTATCAGTTATTCGGAAAAGCGGTATGTAAAGTGAGATTGCTTTACATACCGCTTTTGTTGTTTTCTGTAAAAAACATAAAAAAATGCGCAGCATAAGCTACGCAAAAAAACACATGACTCCATTTGTCGCCAAACAAAGTTATCACATATCTTAGAAAAAGTACGTGCTATAGAGCCCGTGTTTTTATCAAAGATAAAAAACAGGACATACCTTTCCAAGAATACTTTTATATTAACTTTGTTTGGCATTTTCAGTATATCATTTGAAGTTTGCTTAGTCAACATCATTTTCCTTTCGTTTGTTCATTATGTATTCGGAATAAATTTTACTCGTCGGATTTTTTTTGAAAAAAGAAGGGCGGTAATTTCCGCCCTTTTTGTTTATCGGGAGTTTATCCCAATGCGTCTTTGACTGCATCTCCTACATCGCTTACTGCATCACCGGCACCGTCTGCTGCATCGCCTGCAGCATTACCTAAATCGGAAGCTGCTTCGCTGACATTATCGCCAACATCAGACATACCTTCCTCAAGGTTATTGGTTGTGTTGTTATTATTTGTTGTAGTGCTTGTTGTGGTATTTCGCAATGTTGTGGTTGTTGTAGAATTGTTATTTCTGCCGCAGCCAACAAAGATTGCAGCAAGAACTGCGAATGCAAGTGCAAAAACTATGATTTTGGTTTTCATAATCATTACTTCCTTTCTGTTATATTATTATCGCTTATATTTTTATTATTCAATTTAATTTACTTATTTTGTTAGTGTTCCGTTATCCGAATAAAGAAGCATAAGAATGTTTTCCTCTTCACCTGTTTCGGTGTTGATATAAATTAAAACTTCATCACCTGCAGCTCTGTTTCTGCAGTGGAATTCCATACAGCCTGCTTCCGTGCCGTTCTTTTTGGGGATAACACAAAGCTTTGATGAAAGCACTTCAACATGGCTTGAAAGCTTGTTTGTTAAATCATTTTCGGAAATGTTAACTGCAAAGCTTTGCCTTTGCTGATGATTTGTAAGATAGCCACACGCTTCAAGAGAATAAACCTTTCCGTCAGAAAGTGAAATTCCAACCTTAATTAAATCTGAATAATATACAACTCCGCCCTCACTGTAAGCAAAATTAACGATACAGATGTTATTTTCAACAGCATAGTAGGTTTCGGTCATATTGTTGTATCCAAGTCGCTTCAGATAAGCCGCAGCTATATTAACGGCATTTTCCTGTGTGATAGTCTGTGTTTTAACAGTGCTTGATCCAAGAATATATGCAATATATCCACCGTTTTTTGTAACGGCTACATTGAAGCCGTCCATCGTGTAGTTATAGCAGGGAATAGTTCCGTTCTCATCACCTGAATAAGTCAGTTTGTCTGCAGTGGTGTAAAGTGCCTTGGCGGCTTCTTTAATGCATTCATCCTTGCTGAGTTCCTGTGCATTTTTAGTAACAGCAGGCTCTTTATTTAAAACCGCATCAGCAAACGGACCGTCATAAAGCAAGGTGGGGTAATCTGAAAATGTGTCCTCAGCCTGTGTGAAATCAAGCGAAAGTGAAGATACTTTCATTCCTGAATTTTTGCTTTTAATTTCATTATCTGTGATTTCTCCGCCGCCTGCACACTTGGTTACCATGTCATTTACGCAATTTGAATAGGCTTTTGCAAATTCAAGAAGCTTTTGCATGTTTTCGTATTCCTCATCACTGATTTCAGTTCCGCTTTTTGTTTTACTTGAAAGGTATCCTGCGTAGTCGGCTGCCTGACTCAAAAATTTGTATGCTCCGCTAAGATTCATCTGTTCGATAGGCAGATGGGAAAGTGCATTTTTGGCAGTGTTGCATTCGGAATATAGATCTTCCGAAAGGTTTGCCATCATAGTGGGAGTAGTGGCATAGCCGCTTTTTGTTAAATTGGTTTCAATAGAATCAAGGCATTCTGATAATTCCGTAAGGCTTTGCTGATAAGCTGCTTCAAGTCTGGCTTTGTAATTTGCACTGTTATTGTTTCCGATAACTGCATATGCAGCAAGAACGGCAACAATGCATACAGCGTAGGAAAAAAGCCTGATAATACTACGATTTGTCATATGTTTCAACCTCCGATTGTATTTTTACCCCAAAATACTAAAAACATACAAAAAAGCCTTTAAAAGGTGAAACAATTTTGATATAATATTATTAATTATATAATTGGGGTACTTTTGATGTTTGTAAAAAAAGATAAAAACAGAATAGTTGTTAAGGTTGGAACGTCAACATTAACACATAATACAGGAAAAACGAATATTGCAAGAATTGCAAAGCTTGCTTCCGTTCTTTCTGATTTAAAAAATGAAGGGCATGAGGTTATACTTGTATCTTCAGGTGCTATCGGTGTAGGAACAGGAAAGCTCAGATTGCCTGAAAGGCCTGCTACCACAAAAGGGCTTCAGGCAGCAGCGGCTGTTGGACAGTGCGAGCTTATGTTTTTGTATGACAAGCTCTTTTCCGAATACGGTGTTGTTGTAAGTCAGCTGCTTTTTACATCGGACGAGCTTAATCATGAAGAAAGCAAAAAACATCTTGTTGATACCTTTAACCAGCTTTTAGAATATGATTGTTTACCGATAGTTAATGAGAATGACTCAATATCCGTTGAAGAGCTTTTAAATGGTGACAATGATTGCCTTTCTGCAAGAGTTGCGGAAATAACAGCCTCCGACTTGCTTATACTGTTAACCGATACAGATGGTTTGTATGACAGCAATCCTGCTGAAAATCCGAATGCAGCGCTTATTGAAAGTGTTGAAGAAATCAACGATGAAATCCGCTCTATTGCAGGCGGTGCAAGCAAAAAGGGAACAGGCGGTTTCATAACAAAGGTAAAGGCGGCGGAAATTGCAACCTCGGCAGGAATTCCTGTTGTTATTATGAATGGTGCAAAGCCTACTGATATATATAAGGTATTGGACGGAAAGTCTATAGGAACATTTTTTAAGGCGGTTGAACAATGATTACTTTGGGAAAAAAAGCATTAGAAGCAAAGGATTTTCTTGCTTCCGTAACTGAAAAACAGAAAAATAATGCACTTCTTGCAATTGCTTCGGCATTAAGAAGCAACAGTAAAACAATTATTGAAGAAAATATAAAGGATTTGGAAAACGGCAGAAAAGCAGGGCTTAATGAAGGCTTGCTTGACAGACTCATGCTTGATGAGTCCCGTATTAACGGTATTGCAGACAGTGTGGAAAATGTTGTTAATCTGCCTGATCCGTGCGGGGAAGTTATTGATGAAATCGAAAGATCGAACGGTCTGTTAATCAAAAAGGTTACAGTGCCTATCGGTGTGATCGGCATTATTTATGAGGCACGCCCGAATGTTACCGCAGATGCAGCAGTACTTTGCCTTAAAAGCTCAAATGCAGTTATTCTCCGCGGCGGAAAGGAAGCAATAAATTCAAACATTGCAATTGCATCTGTTATGCGCAGTGCGATTAAATCCTGCGGATTTGACGAAAACTGTATTCAGCTTGTTACGGATACATCAAGAAATTCAGCAAATGAAATGATGAAAATGAATGAATATCTTGACTGTCTTATACCAAGGGGCGGAAAAAATCTTATCAAATCCGTTGTTGAAAATTCTACCGTACCTGTTATTGAAACAGGCTCGGGAAACTGCCATATCTATGTTGATGATGCTGCGGATATTAATATGGCGGCAAATATCATTTTTAATGCAAAAACGCAGCGTATAGGAGTTTGCAATACCTGTGAAAGTCTTGTTATTCATTCGGCAATAATAAATAATGCAATGCCTGAAATTAAAAAATTGCTTGATACAAAAAATGTTGAAATCCGCGGAGATGAACGTGCAATGCTTGCAGCAGACGGAATCCTTCCTGCAAGTGATGCGGATTTTGCAACAGAATATCTTGATTATATTATTAGTATAAAAACTGTAGATACTCTTGATGAGGCTATCAGGCATATCAATAAAAATTCAACCCGCCACAGCGAAGCAATAATTACCGATAATAACGAGCATGCAAAGGAATTTTTACAGCGTGTTGATTCTTCATCTGTTTATGTTAATGCTTCAACAAGGTTTACGGACGGCGGAGAATTCGGGCTTGGTGCCGAAATAGGGATTTCAACCCAAAAGCTCCACGCAAGAGGACCTATGGGACTTCGTGAGCTTACAACTACCAAATATCTTGTTTTCGGAAACGGACAGACAAGATAGTTTTATAATATAATGTTTTTAATTTTGCTTTGTAAATAATAATACCTTGCAAAATATAGGTGAATAGATGGACAAGTATAAAAAACTGGCTTCAAATACAATAATTTTTGCTATAGGTACATTTTCATCAAAGATACTTTCTTTTCTCTTGATGCCGTTTGTTACAAGGATGCTGACAACGGCAGATTACGGCTCTGCCGATCTTATTCAGCAGACAGTTAATGTGCTTATACCGATTGTTACCTTACAAGTGAATAGTGCGGCATTAAGATTTTCTCTTGATAAGACAAAGAGAAAGGCAGACGTACTGACCGTCGGCATAAGGACAACGCTGCTCGGATTTATTGTTTTTCTGGTTTTTGCATATCCGATAAGTCTTATTACAATCAATGATTTCAAGCTTGGCGAATATATAGAACTCATATATATTTTTGTGCTTATTTCCGGCTTCAGACAGCTTTGCCAGCAGTTTGTAAGAGGAAGCGGAAAGGTTAAGCTCTATGCAGTAGACGGCATTATAGCCACAGCAACAACACTTATTTTTACCTTCCTTTTCCTGAGTCCGCTGAAGATGGGTGTTACAGGCTATATTTTTGCAATCATAGCATCAGACGCCTGCTCAATCATATTTTATATATTTGCTGCAAAGCTTTATAAATATGTCAGACCGCATCTTTTTGAAAAGGGAATAGCCGGTCAGATGCTGAAATACTGTGTTCCGCTTATTCCAACAGTTATATTGTGGTGGATAATAAATGTGTCAGACCGCTATATGATAACTTTCTTTGTGGATTCGGCTGCAAATGGTCTTTACACGGCGGCTTCAAAGATACCAAACTTTGTAATTCTATTTTCACAGATATTTATAGATGCATGGCAGCTTTCGGCAGTTGATGAATATGGTGACAGGAAACGAGCAAGATTCTTTTCCAAGGTGTTCAGAGTTTACAGCGGAGGCGTTTTTGTTGTTGCCTCGGTATTAATAGTCTTCTGCCAGTTGTTTACAAAAATTCTTGTTGCACAGTCTTATTATGAATCGTGGAACTATGTGCCAATTTTGATTGTTGCCACAACCTATTCATGCCTTGTAAATTTCCTTGCATCTGTTTATATGGCGGAAAAGAAATCCTTTATGGCGTTGCTTACAGCACTTTCAGGTGCGGTTTCCAATGTGGTTTTAAATTTTATATTTATTCCGAAAATGGGTGCAAACGGTGCGGCACTTGCAACGGTTTGTGCGTTCGTGGTGGTATTTATTACGAGAAGTATGAATACAAGAAAATATGTAAGAATGAATTTCCAGATGCCGACAATAATAGTAGAAACTGCAATTCTTGTGGCACAGAGTATGCTTATGCTGAAAATGAAAACAGGCATTGTGCTTTATGCAGTGGAATTTCTGCTGCTTGGTTTTATGCTCTGGGCAAATATACGTCAGGTTAAAGAACTTTTTGAACTCATTTTTTCAAAATTTCTTAAAAGAAAAAGGGAAAAAATGTAATCAGGTGTTCAATAGGTGTTGCAAAGAATAATATTTTAGTATATAATGAACAAAGCATATTAATAAATTAATGAAAAAATAATATTTTTTTGGAGGTTTTGTATATGAAATCAACAATTTCTTCTACACAGGCAAAAAAAATGATTAATGACAAATTAAGTCATTTTTTCGGTGTTACTCCGGAAACTGCATCAATAGAACAGTTCTATAAAGCAGTTGCTATGATTGTTCGTGATGAGCTTGCTGCTATGAACAGTGATTTCCGTCACACTGCTGAGAAGCAGGACAGTAAAAAGATTTACTATCTTTGTATGGAATTCCTTATGGGTCGTTCTCTTAAAAATAACCTTTATAATCTTGGTTTAACAGATGTTTTTGAAAATGCTTTGAAAAGCTTTGACGTAAGTCTTGAAAAGCTTTACACACAGGAGCCTGACGCAGGTCTTGGAAACGGCGGTCTCGGCAGACTTGCTGCCTGCTATCTTGACGGACTTGCAACAAACGGCTTCCAGTCTATGGGTTATTCAATCCGCTATGAAGCAGGTATCTTCAAGCAGAAGCTTGTTGACGGCTGGCAGACAGAGCTTCCTGACTTCTGGCTTCCGGGCGGCGAGGTATGGCTTGTTCCAAGAGAGGAAAGAGCAGTTGAAGTTAATTTTGAAGGCTGGGTTGAGGATAGCTGGGACGGTGATTATCACCACGTAGAAATGCGTGATTGCAATACGGTTAAAGCAATTCCTTATGATATGTATGTTTCAGGTAAAGGCGAGGGTGTTGCACGTCTTCGTTTATGGGCATCAAGCAAGCCTGAGCTTGATATGAGTCTTTTCAATCAGGGATCATATATCAAGGCTATGGAGCAGTCCGCAATGGCAGAAGCTATTTCAAAGGTGCTTTATCCTTCCGATAACTCACCTGAGGGTAAATCACTTCGTCTTCGTCAGCAGTATTTCCTTGTATCTGCATCTATTCAGGATATTATTCAGCGTCATTTAACGAAGTATGGCACAATTGACAATCTTCCTGAAAAGGTTGCAATTCATATTAATGACACACATCCTACCATGGCAATTCCTGAGCTTATGAGAATCTTGCTTGATGAGTGCGGCTATGATTGGGACAGTGCATGGAATATTGTTACAAAAACAGTTGCTTACACGAACCATACAGTTATGAAGGAAGCACTTGAGTGCTGGAGCGAGGAACTTTACAGCAGACTTCTTCCGCGTATCTATCAGATTACAAAGGAAATTGACAACCGCTTCCGTGCATATATCTGGAGCGTAACACATGATGCAGATAAGGTTGAAAGAATGGCAATCGTTTCAGGCGGTGTTGTTCGTATGGCGAATCTCTGCGTTGCAGGTTCACATTCAGTTAATGGCGTTTCTGCACTTCATTCTGAAATTCTCAAGGAAACTGTTTTCAACGATTTCTATACAATTACACCTGATAAATTCAAGAATGTAACAAACGGTATCGCTTTCAGAAGATGGATTTGCCAGGCAAACCCTGAGCTTACAAAGTTTGTTTCCGAACTTATCGGTGACAGCTTTATCACCAAGAGTGATGAGCTTCTTAAGCTTCGTGATTACAAGGATGATAAGCAGGTGCTTGAAACCCTTCAGAAGATTAAATATAACAACAAGGTGCGTTTTGCAGAGGTTGTTAAGAAGAGAAGCGGTATTGAACTTGACCCGAATTCTATTTTTGACGTTCAGGTTAAAAGACTTCACGAATATAAGCGTCAGAGTCTGAATATTCTTAATATTATAGCTCAGTATCAGATGCTTAAAGCTAATCCGAATATGGAATTTGAGCCGAGAACCTACATCTTTGCTTCAAAGGCAGCACCGGGCTACTTTATGGCAAAGAAGACGATTGAGCTTATTGATGCCTTGTCTAAACTTATAAATAATGACCCTGATGTTAAAGGCAGAATTAAGGTCGTATTTATGGAAGAATACAATGTCAGCCTTGCAGAGCTTCTTATGCCTGCTGCTGATATTTCAGAGCAGATTTCACTTGCAGGAACAGAAGCATCAGGCACAGGTAATATGAAGCTTATGCTCAACGGTGCTGTTACACTCGGAACACTTGATGGTGCAAATGTTGAAATTGCCGAGGCTGTAGGCGAGGATAATATATTCCTGTTTGGTCTTAAAACGCCTGAGGTTCAGCAGCTTCAGCGTGACGGATATTACCCGATGAACTATATTAATAACAACGCAACGCTTAAGGGTGTTATTGATTTTATCAATTCCGGTGTAAATGGAAAGACCTTTACAGAGATTTCTTCAAGTCTTATGAATGTAGATCCATATATGGCACTTGCTGATTTTGCAGATTATCAGAAAGCACAGGCATTTTCTGCTGAGGTTTATAAGGATAAGGAAAGATTTGCAAAGATGTCCCTTATGAACATCAGCGGTGCAGGTATTTTCAGTGCAGACCGTTCCATAATGGATTATGCAAACAATATCTGGCATACAAAGCCTGTTAAGGTTGAAGAAAAAAAGAGCGCTCCGAAGGCTGAAAAAAAGCCGGCGGAAAAGAAACCTGCAGAGAAGAAGGTTTCGGAAAAGAAGCCTGCTGCTAAAAAATCTAAAACAGCTAAGAAATCAAAGTAATTGAATACCAAAGGGCGGATTGATAATAAAAATTCGCCCTCTTTTAATAAGTGCTATGAAAATATTTGATTCAAGAAAAACTGAATATAAATCTGTTGTTTCGGCAATTGCAACCAATGAAAAGGTTAAGTTTCGCATAGCTGTACCGCGTGCTATGGGTTGCACAGGTGCAAGCCTTGCCGTTTTTAAGGACGGAGAGGATACTGTTTATTACGGTATGTTCTGGGCAGGTATGTGCGGTGAAGACTATGAATATTGGGAACTTCATTTTTCTGCAACAACCTCGGGGCTTTATTTTTATCATTTTGAACTTGATACACCGTGGGGTAAATCTTTTATAAAAAATGTTGGCAGCGGCTGCGGTGATTTAACTGCAAACGGCGGGGAATTTCAGCAGACAGTATATGATGGGGGCTTTACTACCCCTGATTTTCTTAAAGGCGGTATTATTTATCAGATTTTTCCCGATAGGTTTTATAACAGCGGTGTAAAAAAGAAAAATGTGCCTAATACCCGAGTTATGCGTGAATGGGGTGAGGAGCCGTACTGGAATGAAAGCCAGATGAACGGGCTTTGGAATAATGACTATTTTGGCGGGGATTTAAAGGGAATAGAAGAAAAACTGGATTATATTAAGGAGCTTGGCATTTCCTGCATTTATCTTAATCCGATTTTTGAAGCAAATTCCAATCACCGTTACGATACTGCCGATTATAAAAAAATAGACTCTTTGCTCGGCACGGAGTCTGATTTGAAATCTTTGTGCAAAAAGGCCGAAAATATGGGTATCGGCATAATATTGGATGGTGTTTTCAGCCATACAGGCTGCGATTCCAAGTATTTCAATATGTACAGTAAGTATGACAGCATCGGTGCTTACAACAGCAAGGAAAGCCCTTACTATGAATGGTACAAATTTGTTGATTATCCAACGGAATACCATAGCTGGTGGGGAATTAAGCTTCTTCCCGAAATTATAGAAGAAAATGAAAGCTACCGTGAATTTATATGCGGCAAAAACGGTGTTCTGCGTAAATGGCTTCGCTGCGGAATAAGCGGCTGGCGCCTTGATGTTGCAGATGAGCTGCCTGATATTTTCCTTGATGATTTAAGAAAATCAGTTAAGGCTGAAAATGAAAATGCGGTAATTATCGGCGAAGTCTGGGAGGATGCAACAAATAAGTTTGCCTATGGTGTCAGAAGACGGTATCTTCTTGGTGAGCAGCTTGATTCTGTTATGAATTATCCATTTGCGGATGCAGTGCTTAATTTTGTTCGTTTCGGCGGAGCAGATGGCTTTTTCAACTCAGTAATGAATGTTGTTGAAAATTATCCGCCGTGTGTGCTGAATGTGCTTATGAATCATATAGGCACTCACGATACAGAACGTGCCATAACAAGGCTTGCAGGCGAAAATCCTGAGGGATACAGCAGGCAGTGGCAGCATGAGCATAATGAGCTGTCAAAAGAGGACTACTTTAAAGGTGTTTCCATGATGAAGATGGCGAGCCTGATTCAATATACACTTCCCGGTGTTCCGAGCCTTTATTACGGTGATGAAGCAGGAATGGAAGGAATGAAGGACCCGTTCAACAGGGCCTGCTTCCCGTGGGATAATATCAATGAGGACCTCCTTAAATGGTATAAGCGTCTTGGTGAAATAAGAAACGGCTGCACTGCATTTAAAGAGGGCACATTTGAGCCTGTTTACAGCTCCTACAGCACAATTGCTTATAAACGTGTTTCAGCTGATAATCAGGTGCTTGTTGCCGTTAATAATTCGGCGGAAACGGTTGATGTGCCTGTCGGTACGGAATGGGATAATTCCTATAATCTTTTTGCCGCTGTATCAAAGGATGGCTACATCCGCCTTTCTCCCTATGAATATACTTTGTTAACAAAATAATAGATTTAATAAACCGAAGGATATATTGTTTTTCGGTTTGTTTTGTGTTATAATTCTGTTGAATCAAAAATGAACGGGGGCAATATAATATGAGTAATAAAGTATGTCAGAGCTGCGGTATGCCTATCACTTCGGATGAACTGTTAGGCACAAATAAAGACGGCAGCGTCAATATTGATTACTGTAAGTATTGCTATGAAAATGGCGATTTTATAGATAAGGTTTCAATGGAAGAATATATAGAAATGTGTTCTCAATACGGCGAGCAGGCAGGAATGACCAATGAGGAAATGAAAGAGTATTGCACGAATTTATTTCCGAACTTAAAAAGATGGAAATGCACCTGCACACAAGAATGTGCAAGTGGTTATAATCCCAATTGTACCTGCACTAACCCACAGTGTCATTGTACGGAAAAGCAGTAGGTCTATTGGCTGCACCGTTCCGTATATGTAATCGTAAAAAAATAAAATATGGTGCGATGTAGTTATCGTACCATAAACTGTTGAAGGCAGGGGACTGATCCTGCCTTCTTTTTTATTGCTCGTCAATTTTTTATATGATTTTTCTGTAAAAGAAAGGGAATTTTTTGCATATTTTATATATACAATTTAAAATTAATATGCTATACTATTACGGAAATTATGGTGGAATGTTATATTCACTTACAAATTTCTTTGAAAGGAAATATATTTATGGCTTACAGAACACATAATTGTAACGAATTAACTTTTGATAATCTGAATGAAAGGGTTTCACTTGCAGGCTGGGTTGATACTATCCGTGACCACGGCGGTGTTGCCTTTATAGATTTGCGTGATGAATACGGTGTAACACAGGTTGTTGTGAATGACGGCGATTTAATCAATCATCTCAGAAAGGAAAGTGTTATTTCCGTTGACGGCACTGTGGTTAAGCGTGACGAGGAAACAATCAACAAAAAGATTGCTACAGGCGAGCTTGAGGTTAAGGTTGATAAATTAACCGTTCTCGGTGCCTGCACTGAAAATCTTCCTTTTGAGGTTTCCGAATCCAAGGAAACAAGAGAGGATGTTCGTTTAACATACCGCTTCCTTGATTTAAGAAACAAGGCTGTTCATGATAATATTATTTTCAGAAGCAATGTTATAGCTTTTCTTCGTCAGAAAATGACGGAAATGGGATTCACTGAAATTACAACACCTATCTTAACCTGTTCCTCACCTGAGGGTGCAAGAGATTATATTATTCCAAGCCGTAAGCATGAAGGTAAGTTTTATGCACTTCCTCAGGCTCCTCAGCAGTTCAAGCAGCTTCTTATGGTTTCCGGCTTTGATAAGTATTTCCAGATTGCACCTTGCTTCCGTGATGAGGATGCAAGGGCAGACCGTTCACCGGGTGAATTCTATCAGCTTGATTTTGAAATGGCATTTGCAACGCAGGAGGATGTTTTTGCAGTTGCGGAAGAGGTGCTTTATGATACCTTCACAAAATTCGGCGGCGGCAAAAAGGTAAGCCCTGCACCGTTTGTAAGAATTCCGTTTGAGGAAGCTATGCTTAAATACGGTACGGATAAGCCTGATTTAAGAAATCCGCTTATTATTGAGGATTTAACAGATTTCTTCTCTAAGGTTGAATTCAAAGCATTCCAGGGCAGACCGACACGCGGTATCGTTGTTCCGAACGGTGCAAAGCAGAGTAAGGGCTGGTTTGAAAAAATCACGCAGTTTGCTTTTGACATCGGCATGAAAGGTCTTGGATATATCACCGTTCTTGAGGACGGATCATACAAAGGACCTATTGATAAATTCCTTTCACCTGAGCAGAGAGTTGAGCTTAAGGAAATGCTCAGTTTAAAAACAGATGATACCTTGTTCTTTATCTGCGATACACCTAAGCATGTTAATGATTTTGCAGGTCAGATAAGAACTGAGCTTGCAAACCGTCTGGATTTAATTGATAAGGACAGATTTGAGCTTTGCTATATCACGGATTTCCCGATGTTTGAAAAGGATGAAAACGGCAATCTTGCGTTCACACACAATCCTTTCTCAATGCCGCAGGGTGAAATGAATGCACTTCTCAATGATGACCCGCTCACAATCAAGGCATATCAGTATGACATTGTTTGCAACGGTGTTGAGCTTTCATCCGGTGCTGTTCGTAATCACCGCCCTGATGTTATGGTAAAAGCATTTGAAATGGCAGGCTACAGTGAGGATACCGTTAAGGAAAAATTCGGTGCTCTTTACAACGCATTCCATTATGGTGCACCTCCCCACGCAGGTATGGCACCGGGTGTGGACAGAATGATTATGCTTCTTCAGGATGAAGAAAATATCCGCGAGGTTATTGCCTTCCCAATGAATTCAAATGCACAGGATATGCTTCTCGGTGCACCGAACACAGTAACGGAAATGCAGCTTCGTGAAACCCACATTAAGCTTCGCAGACCTGTTGAAAATAAATAATTATAAAAATAATGGGCAGGTTTTTCCTGCCCGAAATATATTTACGGAGGATTAATAATGCAGATTACTCCCGATTTAATCAAATATCTTGAATCTCTTGCAAGAATTACTCTTGATGAGGATGAAGAAAAAAAGGTTGGTAAGGAATTGCAGGATATTCTTACCTATATTGACAAGCTCAATGAGCTTGACACGGAGGGTGTGGAGGCTATGAGCCACTGCTTCCCGTTAACAAATGTGCTTCGCAAGGACGAGGTTAAGCCATCAATGAGCCCTGATGAAATCGTTGCAAATGCACCTGAAAGTCAGGACGGAACCTTTGTGGTTCCGAAAACAGTTGAGTAAGGAGGGCGGATTGTATGGAAATTTATGAAATGACTGCCCTTGAAGTGGCTGAAAAAATCAGAAATAAGGAAATTACAGCAGTTGATGCAGTTGAATCCGTTGCAAAAGCAATTGATGAAAGGGATAAAACCTATAACTGCTATACACATTTTAATAAAGAACTTGCACTTGAAAAGGCACAGAAGGCACAGAAGCTTATTGATGACGGCGAGGCAACCTCTCCGCTTGCAGGTGTTCCTGTTGCAGTTAAGGACAATATCTGCACAAAGGGAGATATAACCTCCTGCTCATCAAAAATTCTTTATAACTTCAAGCCGCCTTATGATGCAACTGTAATTCAGAAGCTTGATGCAGCAGGCATTGTGCCCTGCGGCAAGGTTAATATGGATGAGTTCGCAATGGGCTCAACAACAGAAACCTCATTTTATGGTGCAACCAAAAACCCGTGGGATGTTACAAGAGTTCCGGGCGGATCATCAGGCGGCGCGGCAGCGGCTGTTGCGGCTGATGAAAGTGTTATTGCCCTCGGCTCAGATACAGGCGGCTCAATCCGCCAGCCCTGCTCCTTCTGCGGTGTTACGGGTCTTAAGCCAACATACGGTGCAGTATCACGTTATGGTCTTATAGCATATGCTTCATCACTTGACCAGATAGGACCTATCGGTAAAAATGCACTTGATGTTGCGGCAATGTTCTCTGTTATCAGCGGCAAGGATGTAAAAGATGGCACGTCTATGGACGGCGCACCGTTTGCACTTGATGACATTAAGAATACAACAAATTTAAAGGGCAAGAAAATCGGTATTCCGAGTGATTATTTCGGTGAGGGTATCAATGAAGAGGTTGCCAAAAGTGTTATGGCAGCTGCTGAAACCCTTAAGGAGCTTGGTGCAGAGGTTGAAGAATTTTCAATGCCTATCGTTGAATACGCAATTCCAACCTACTATATCATTGCTTGTGCTGAGGCATGCTCAAACCTTTCAAGGTTTGACGGTATCAAATACGGCTATAAATCTCCCGAAGCAGGAAATCTGCGAGATGTTTATTTTAAATCTCGTTCAGAGGGATTCGGAATGGAGGTTAAAAAGCGTATTATGCTTGGAAACTTCGTGCTTTCGAGCGGTTATTTCGATGCTTATTATATGAAGGCACTTAAAGCAAAGGGTCTTATTGTTCAAGCGTTTAACGAGGCGTTTGAAAAGTATGATTTTCTTCTTGGACCCGTTGCTCCTACAACCGCTCTTAAAATGGGCGAGGGACTCAGTGATCCGCTTGCTATGTATCTTGGCGATATTTACACAGTTATGATTAATATTGCAGGCTTGCCGTCTCTTGCACTTCCGTGCGGCTTTGACAGTAATAAAATGCCTGTTGGTATGCAGCTTATCGGCAGACCGTTTGATGAAAAAACTATACTTTCGGCAGGTAATGCTTATCAGTCTGTAACGGACTGGCATAAGCAGAAACCAAATCTTGTTTAAGGAGGAGCAATATGGAATATTCAACCGTATGCGGGCTTGAGGTTCATACCGAGCTTGCCACTGAAACCAAAATTTTCTGCTCCTGCTCAACTGAATTCGGCGGAGAGCCAAATACGCACGTTTGTGAAATCTGCTCAGGTATGCCGGGCACACTTCCTGTTCTCAACGAAAAGGTGCTTGAATTTGCCGTACGAACAGGTCTGGCAACAAACTGTGAGATTACAATGTATAATAAGTTTGACAGAAAGAACTATTTTTATCCGGATCTTCCCAAGGCTTATCAGATAAGCCAGCTTTATCTTCCGATATGCAGAAACGGTTATATTGAAATTAATGACAGTATAAACGGCGGCAAGAAAAAGGTAAGAATACACGAAATTCATATGGAGGAGGATGCAGGAAAACTCATTCACGATGAATGGTCAGACTGTACGCTGGTTAACTATAACCGCTGTGGTGTTCCTCTTCTTGAAATCGTTTCAGAACCTGATATTGCATCTGCTGATGAGGCTGTTGAATATGTTGAAAAGCTTCGTGCCATCCTTCAGTTCTGCGGTGTGTCAGACTGTAAAATGCAGGAAGGCTCACTTCGTGCCGATGTTAATGTTTCCGTTATGGAAAAGGGAAGCGCTGAATTCGGAACACGAACAGAAATGAAGAATATCAACTCTTTCAAGGCTATTCACAATGCTATTGACAGTGAAGCTCAGCGCCAGATAGAGCTTATTGAGGATGGCGAAAAAATTGTGCAGGAAACACGCCGTTGGGATGATTCAAAGGGTGTTTCGTATTCAATGAGAAGTAAAGAAGATGCACAGGATTATAAGTATTTCCCTGATCCTGATTTGCCGCCTGTTCAGCTTTCGGATGAATACGTAAACGGCATAAAAGAAACTCTGCCGGAGCTTCCCGAAGCAAAGAAAGAGCGTTATATAACCGAGTTCGGTCTTTCGGAATATGATATTTCAATGATTTTCTCATCTGTTGCCTATGTTAAGCTGTTTGAAAGAACCGTTGAGATTACAAATAATCCTAAGGACAGTGCAAACTGGATTATGGGTGAACTGATGAAAATGATGAATGAAAATCAGATTCTGCCCGAAAATATGAGCTTCCGTGAGGAGTCACTCGGTGAAATCATCAATTTGCTCAACGGAAATAAAATCAGCCGTGATTCAGCTAAAAAGGTATTCAAAGCTGTTTTTGAAGAGAATGTTATTCCTGCTGATTATGTTAAAGCAAATAATATGGAAATGGTTTCCGATACAGGTGCAATCAAGCCTGTAATTGAAGAAGTGCTTGCTAATAACCAAAAGGCTGTTGATGAGTATAAGGGCGGCAAGGAAGCTTCTTTCAATTTCCTTATCGGTCAGTCCATGCGTGCATTAAGAGGTAAAGCTCCTGCCGCAGAGGTAACAAAGATTTTAAAAGAGCTTTTAGGATAAAAAATAAAACGC